>JBJTOW010000277.1:0-6120 GCA_046074805.1 Planctomycetota bacterium
CTCGGCCAGCATGTCGAGTCCCGCCAAAGAAGCCATCTTCTGGTCGGTGAAATCATGGTCGTCAACGACCAGCTGGTCTGAGCGGCCCTGCCGCACATCGTTGATACGATGCTCAAGCGGCTCCGTCTTCCCAGACGCTGAACACCCGGATGTCGCACTCAGCAACGCGACGCTGCCAGTGGCGGCGCACAGCAGCGCCGCGCCGCCAAAAATCGCGCGCCGGAACAACACCACGAGAAACGTCACCAGCATTGGCGGCACGAACTTCATCACCGCGATTGGTCGTGTCTGGAAGACGGCGCTCGTGGAACGAGTCAGAACCTCGTTGGTATTTGAATGGCAGTTGGGCATGATGGCGGAAATCACTGCGGAAAATCGGGAATTCTTGGTGATGGCTGGGAGCACGGCCGCGCCCAGAACTGGCGATAACCGCGACCATCATCCAGCGGAGCGGGACAACAACTCCTGAAGCTCGTTCATCGCCTGGAAATCATTATGGCGTCTTTCGGCCTGGAAAAGTCGCTGGAGGTTCGCCAGGATCCGAGATAACCATTGGCGGTGCGTGGCGGTCGGAAAGACTTCGTGATCGGGGCGCGAAAGCGGACCGACGATGTCGGATAACCGACGGCGAGCTTCATCGATCGTCAACAGTTCTCCGCCGAAGAACGGGTCGATCAGCATTGGCTGGCCATCGACAAACGCGCGACAAAGAAAATGTCCGGGCGAATGGACGCCATCCACGCGGAGCTTCACCCGTTCCGCCACCACCTTATAGACCAACGCCAGCAGGATCGGGAGTCCTCGCCGGGTTTCGAGCACCACCGGCAGGTAGCTGTTTAGCGCGTTTTGATATTGCGTCAGATTCCCGACGAACCCCTCTTCGTCGAACAGAACGCGATGCAGATGAGCTTGCTTGGCGACTTCCGTTCCGCTCTCCGCCGCTCGTCGCACTCGATCCGCCAACTCGTTCAATTTGCCGTCGATGTCATCCAGTCGCACGTCGTCGATCGCGTGCATGGCGACAGCCGCCGTCGCTTTCCACAGGTTGTCCGTGCTTTCGATGCCTGGCAATTGTTCGCCGAAGAGCTTGTACGCTTCCTGACGGCAAAACTTCGGCTTGTTCCGCACTCACGCTTCTCCCCATTACCTAGCTGGCTCTCCGCCCCGTATCCTGTGGACGGCCTCGCGCGACCCCGCAAGTTTCGCGGACAAGGCGACTTCGTTAAATTACGCAACCGGCGGTTCGTGGATAAATCACCCGTGGAAGATCGGACGTCGCGACGATGGCGGTCCTTTCCCTAATGCGTTTGAACCTCGAACTATGTATCACCGATCCTTCGGCATTTTCGCGAGGAGCGGCGTGTGTTTTCGCACAAGCACGCGCGAACGCGACCGTGCGGTCGCGTCCCTGATCGCAGACAACTGCGAACGAACACGCTTACCTCGCCCTAGTTGATTCACAAAGCTCATCCTCAACATTTCCCGCAGCAGAGAACATTGACCATGAATCGTCGACAACTGGATCACGATCATTTGGGGCCCGATCCCGTGCCATCTCGGCGCCGGAGTTGGGGCTGGATAGCCGTTGTGGCGATCGTATTGCACAGCGCGTTCCAATCGGCGTCGCTTTGGGCGGACGAACCGCCCGCATTCCCTGAGCCGTTCAACACGCAAGACGCGAAAGACCAGCCGGCACCACCTGCGGAACTGGTCGCGAGGATGAAGGTTCCACCGGGCTTCCAGGTCACGCTGTTCGCCGCTGAGCCGCAAGTTCAGCAGCCTGTGGCGATCACCACCGATGGCCGCGGCCGCCTGTGGGTTTGCGAAATGTACACCTATGCGGAGAGCAAGGTGAATTTCGCTACGGAACTGCGTGATCGCGTCGTGATCTTGGAAGATGTCGATGGCGATGGAAAAAGCGACAAACGCACGGTGTTTTGGGATGGCGGAGTGCGTCTGACCGCTGTGGCTGTGGGGAATGGCGGAGTCTGGGCGTTGTGTGCCCCGTTTCTGTATTTCATTCCCGACGCCAATGGCGACGATGTGCCCGATGGCCCACCCGTCGTGAAGCTCGATGGCTGGAATGACAGCGCGGTGCGCCATAATATCGTCAACGGTTTGACACTGGGGCCGGACGGCTGGCTGTACGGCCGACACGGAATTCTGGCGACCTCCGTCGTCGGTCCGCCGGGCACCCCTGCCAGTCGCCGCGCGCGCATCAATTGCGGCATTTGGCGTTACCACCCGGTGCGCGAGACATTTGAAGTGGTGTGCCATGGAACCACAAACCCCTGGGGCTTCGATTTCGACAAACACGGCGAGATGTTTTTTATCAACACCGTAATTGGGCATTTTTGGCACGTGATCCCCGGAGCCCATTACCGCCGGATGTACGGCGAGCACTTCAATCCCAGGGTCTATTCGGTCATCGAACAACACGCCGACCACTTTCACTGGGACACCACGGAGGCCTGGTCGGACATCCGCAAAGGCGTCACCGAATCGACGAAAAAAGCGGGCGGCGGCCACGCCCATTCCGGCCTGATGATCTATCAAGGAGACAACTGGCCGCCAGAGTACCGGGGCGACGTTTTCGCCATCAATCTGCATGGCCTGCGAGTTAACCGCGATCGGCTGGAGCGAGATGGGTCGGGGTTTGTCGCCAAACACGCCGACGATTTTCTTTTCGCCAACAACCCATGGTTTCGCGCCATCGACTTGCTGACCGGCAACGACGGCGCCGTCTACATCGCGGACTGGTCGGACGTAGGCGAATGCCATGAGAACGACGGAGTCCATCGCTCGTCGGGCCGCATTTACAAAGTCGCGTATGGCAAGCCGGCGAAACCGGCGGTCGCGAATGTCGATCGCGCCTCATCGGAGCAGTTGGTTGGCTTGATGACACACGCCAACGACTGGTATCCACGCCAGGCCCGCCGTGTCTTGCAGGAACGGGCGGCGGCGAAACACGATCTTTCGGCGGCCCAATCGCTGCTCAGCCAGCAACTGTCGGCCGCGACCGCGATAGAACACAAACTGCGGGCGCTGTGGGCGTTGCATGTCAGCGGTGGTCTGGGCGACGATCGATTGCACGAGCTATCGGCCCATGAATCGGACTATGTGCGCGCGTGGGTCGTCCGCTTGCTTGGCGATGATGGTCGATACGAACCGAAAGATATCGCGTTGCTGGAACGTCTCGCGGCCTCCGACCCAGCGCCGCTGGTCCGGCTGCATGTCGCCTCGGCGCTATCGCGTTTGCCGCTCGAACGGCGTCTGCCGATCGCGTTGCGATTGGCCAGCCACGCGGAGGATGCCAGCGACCACAATCTACCGCTGATGATTTGGTATGGAATCGAAGCCGCGGTACCCGAGTTTCCTGTCCCGAGCGTCGAACTAGCTCGGACTTCCCGCATTCCGCTGGTTCGTCAGTACGTCGCGCGTCTGTTGAGCGAGCAACTGGACACGCATCCGGCGCCGATTGAGTCGCTTTTGGCCGCTGTTGTTGAGACACAGGATTCGGCGCTGGCGCGGGACGTTTTGCAAGGTTTTTCGGAGGGCCTGCGCGGTTGGCGTCGAGCGCCGCAACCGAAAAGCTGGCCAGCGTTCACCGCAGTGGTCACAAGGAGCGACGATCCTGCGGTGCGCGAAAAGGTGCGCGAACTTGGCGCCCTGTTTGGCGATGGAATCGCCATGGAACAGCTCCGCCAAATCGTGTTTGACGCGAATGCCAGCGGCGAGGCCCGACGTGCCGCGTTGCGGGCCATTATCGAAAGTCGGCCTGATGACCTGGCGGCCCTTTTGAAACGGCTCGCTGGCGACCGCAACATGCTTGGAGCGGCCGCACGCGGATTGGGAGTGCTGGGCGATCCGGATACGCCTAAACTGTTGCTGGACCGCTGGGCTCAATTGTCCGCTGAAGACCAGCGTGCGGCTGTGGAAACGCTCGTTTCCCGACCGGCCTACGCCGCCGCTTTGCTGGATGCCGTCGCCAACAAGCGGCTGCCTTCGAGCGAGATTTCCGCCTGGCATGCCCGCCAGATTCGCGGCCTTAACGACGCGGGTTTGAATGGGCGGCTGCGCGAGTTATGGGGGGAGGTCCGCGAAACCAGCGAGGACCGCCAGAAGCAACTCGAACAGCTCCGCAGCCAACTCGCTCCAGAGAGGCTGGCCAAAGCCGATCTGGACCAAGGGCGAGCGGTGTTTGAAAAGGTGTGCGCGAATTGCCACGCACTATTCGGCAAAGGCAACGCGATTGGCCCCGATCTGACCGGCGCCAATCGCGGCAATTTGCAGTACTTGCTGGAAAACGTCATCGACCCGAGCGCGAGCGTCGCCGCCGACTTCCGCACGTCCACAGTCGTGCTGGTCGACGGCCGCGTGGTCACGGGCGTTGTCAGCAAGCCGACGCCGAGAACGCTGGCCGTGCAGACCGCGACTGAGAAAATGACACTTCCCGCGACGGATGTCGAACTAGTCAAGCCAACTAATCAGTCGCTAATGCCCGAAGGGCTGTTCAACACGCTTCGGGAGGACCAAGTCCGCGATTTGATCGCGTTCCTGATGCTCCGCGCGCCGGGCCAACGATAGTCGATCTTGTCAAGAAGGAGCAACGACCATGGGATGTCGAAAACTCGATTCGCACGGCGCGAAACCGTATGGAAAAGACTTCACGGGGCGCGCGATGTCGAGGAGGTCGATTGGGGCCGCGCTGTGGCCCATCGCCATCCTATTGGCAGCCATGCTGCTGAGTAAGCCCGCGGAGTCTGCGGTAGGCGCCGAGCCGCTCGAAGCCGGAATCGCGCGGGTCGACATCACGAATCCGCAGGCGACACGGGTGAACGATCCATCGTTCGCGAAAGTGCTCGTATTGCGGCAGGGCAAACAGTCCGCCGTGCTTGTGACAGTCGACGCCGTGGCGATCGGCGGAATCGGCTCGATCCCCGGCACTTTCATGGACGCACTGCGCGGCGAACTTGCCGTTGACCCGGGCATTCCGGCCGATAACCTCGTTGTGAACGCCAGCCACTGCCATGGTTCGGTGCGTTCCGACAGCGACAAGCTCGTGATCGAAGCGGTGCGGCAGGCATGGAGGAAGTTGGCGCCGGTGAAGGTCGGAGTCGGTTCGGCCAGCGAGAAGCGGATTAGCGAAAACCGTCGCGTGACGCTGAAGGACGGCAGCCAAGTCGATATGCGCCGCGCCTATGCCTTCGCGTGGGACGCGGACATCGCGGCGACGGGGCCGATCGATCCCGAGATCGGTTTGCTGCGCATCGATCGGTTGGACGGTCGCCCGCTCGCGGTGGTCTACAATTTCGCCTGCCACCCGATTATGAATCCACCGAGCAAAGGAACGTCGGCCGATTTTCCGGCTTATGCCTCGAAGGTGATTGAGTCGTCACTAGGCCATGACTCGCTGGCGTTTTTCGTGCAAGGCTGTGGTGGCGACATCAATCCGGTTCGTTACAAGGAGGTGCGCACTCCGCCCGACGCCGAGCCGCTCGGCCTGATGCTCGGCGCGACCATTTTGGACAGCCTCCGCCGCATGGAAACGTTGGCGAACGGACCGTTGGCGGTGAAGACATTGCGGCTGTCCGTGCCGCGCGCGGCCGATTTTTCCGAACGCATTTCGGTCATCGAAGGCGAACGAACGCGGCTGGTCGAATCGCTCAAAAGCACCAACATCAACTTCAAGACCTTTTTGCCGCTTCTGATCCAGCAACGGCTCTCGCCCGAGTTCCCATCGGCTTACGCCCAGGGGTACCTGCACGATAAAGCGATTGAAAGGGACGACCTCGAGCGACTTGACACCGAGAGTCGGCAGCAGGTGGAGAGTTACCTGATGAATATTCAGGTCATGGAACGGCTCACCCGTTTGAATACCAATCTCGCCTTGCTGAAGATGCACCAGAAAAAGGCCCAGGCGGCGACGATGGACGCGATCGACGTCGAGTTATGTGGGTTACGAATTGGCGAGTTCAAGCTTGTGACATTTCCTGGCGAGCTGACCGTGCAGATCGGGCTGAACATCAAGCGGGCCGCGAACGACGCTGGCGCTTTTGTCGCGGGCTACACAAACGGATACATCTATTATCTGCCCACCGTCGAGCAGCGCAAGAACAC
>JBJTOW010000278.1:0-3833 GCA_046074805.1 Planctomycetota bacterium
GTCTTCGGGTGGAAGTGAGTCGAGGCAAGCAGTGTTCGACAGTTTTCAAAGTCGAAATCGTTACGACGAACAAGAACGGGCTGGACGACAAGTTCGAGGTCTACGTCACGTTTGGGGGAGCTGTGGCAGGGCTTGGCGGCCAATTGCTGGAAGTTGAGGAAGGAGCGTCGGCGTCATTTCGGAAGGGTGATGCCTCGGTAATCGACATCCCTCTCTCCGCGTTCAAACTGACGAGGCTTGACCCGGATAGTCTTCAATTCGTCGAGGTTCGCCCAAACTTCGCGGCGGTTCAAAAAGTGACCGTCGTGTTCGAAGAGAAGGTCTTACAGCGTGCTGCACAACCGAAGACGTCGATCTTACATATTCACGCGGTTCGCGCGATCGCTGGTGAAAAAGGTGGAAAAGAGAAGTAAGAGTCAATACTCAACGGAGGCATTACTCATGTCGTTTGCAATGACGCGTACTCTCGCCGTCTTGGCGCTCGCCGCCGCCCATGTGGGTTGCGGTGGCGCTGTACGGGCCGACGACTCGATCACCGTGATCGAGTTCAACAAGGAATTGGATCAGCTCGCTGTTCCGAGGAGCCTGTTTGGGATCTTTCGCGATGATCGCCAGACGCCGCAGCAGCAGTTCATTCAAGAGGCGTACGTCTCCGAAAAGCTGCCGACGGGCGATCAGGCCGGGTTCTTGCAACTCAGTTACCACCTGAGCAACGGGACATTCAACGGTTTTTGGATAAAGACGCGTCAGCCGGACAATCCCGAAACGGAGTCCGACTGGAGCGAGTGCCGAAAGGGAGCGCTCGTCCTGCGAGTGCGTAAAGGGAAAGTATGCACGAACGTGTTCAAGGTCGAAGTAAAGACCAACAACAGCAAGATGGTGTATCCCGCAATTGTGCGGCTCGCGAATCGACAGCACGCCGAGTTGGAGAAGCACGGGTATACGGATGTCGTCTTGCCATTCGCGGCCTTCATCGACCCACGGGACCCGTTGAAGAACGTGAGCGAACTGGTCGTGGTGCTCGAGGGAGATCGCGTGACCGAGAAGCGCGGGAACTTGCTGATCCATTCGGCGCGCCTCGTTAAGGCGGTGCCTCGTTGACGAGTTGTGTACAGGAGACGTGGTATGCGGGTGTTGGGTCGACTGGCGGTTGCCTATGTACTTCTTGCGGCGAGCGGTGCGTCGATACGGGCAGACGATACTGCGGTGCCAACAGCCGGCGCGCAAGTGATCCTTGATTGCCGCAGTACACCTCCGGTTTTTCCTTCGAGGCATGGAATCGCCTTTAGGGGCGGCGATGCTGTCGCGTCTCAGCCCGTGTCGATTCGCGCGCTATTGGACTCCCCGGGTGGGGAAGCTGAAGGCGGACCGGGGATTCAGATCCGCGTCGGTACGGCGTCCCGATTCGAGTACTATTGCGAGAGCGTCCCAGGTGGCTGGGACTGGCGGGGGTTCCGGGACGGACGATTGGTCATTCGGATTGATGCACCTGCGGGCGTGGCCGCGACGCTGTTCGTCGAGGCCGACGTGGCGTCGGGAGGGCAGCCTATGAAACGCGCCCGCTTGTGCAGAGACTTGCCGCTCGCGTCGACGCTGATACGCTCGGCGATGGCGCGGGACGGCTTTGCGGATGTAGCGGTTCCGATTGGCGCCTTACGCAGGATTGACGCGGATGCTGGTGAACCCAAGACGCCAGCGGAATTGCCCCGCGCGTATCGAATCGGCGTAGAATTCGAAGTGGGTGACGGCGATAAAACAGACCGGAAGATTGGCGTTCAGTCGATTCGTGTCGAGCGCACCGAGAAGCCGACCAGAATTCTCGAAAGCTTAGAGAAGAAGGTGTTTCGGTATTTTCTCGATAACAACCACAAAAGTACCGGACTTGTTCGTGATCGCGCGGACAATTTCGGCAAAACGGACGGCAATGGTTCCCGAATCGCATCGATCTCTGCCACGGGATATTTCCTTTCGGCGCTTCCTGAGGCGGTGCGGCGCGGGTGGCTGACACGCGACGAAGCGGTCGACCATGTTCGACGTGTCATCGCCGGCGTAGAGAAATGCGACCATCATCACGGAATGTTTTACCATTTCGTCTCGTGGGACAGCGGCCAACGTTGGGATAAGTCCGAGGTGTCCACGCTTGACTCGGCGATTCTTTTTAATGGTGCAATGGTCTGCGCTGTAGCTTTTCCGGACGTCGCGCCGATGGTCGATTCGCTCCTGCGCCGCGTGGACTGGAGTAAGTTCCTGACAGAGAAAGATGGAAAGGCACTTCTGTCTCTTGGTTGGACTCCGGAAACCGGCCTTTTGGGAGCGATCGACGTTCGAACGTCCGAGACTGCGATGCCACTTCTGCTTGCAATTGGATCTGGCCAGGTCGAGCGCACAGTCTGGTACAATACAAGCGCCCAGCACCGCAATGTCGTCGGGATTTCCGTTCTCCACGGCGAATTGCCACTGTTCGTTTCCTATTTCGGGCTCGGCTGGGCGGAATTGAAGGACCTGGAGGACAAGGAGGGGGTCAATCTGTCGGATAACGCTATCCGCGCGGCGCGTGCCAACCGCGAATTCTGTCGCAGCATCGCCTCGCTCCAGTACGAGACGTTTCGAGCCGAACACGGCGGCTTCTGGGGATTGAGCGCCGGAGATGCGATGGACGAGTCCGGTCGTCAGATCTACATCGCCCCAGGGCCGATCCTCGGTGACGGCGACGGGACGGTGTGGCTTATGGCAACGCTTGGCAGTTATCCCTGGCTCAAAGATGACCTCGATCGTGACCTGGCAACTTGGCAAACGACGCTCGCCTGGCCCCTTATACAGGGGCTATATGGGATCGCGCCTTTCAACCTCGAAAATGGCTTCATCGGACGCCAAATCATCGGTATCGACTTGGGCGCATTCTTGATCAACTATCAGAACCACACAAACGGAACCGTATGGCGCCTATGGGAGCGCCATTGGCTTGCGGTAAAGGCACTCGAACGCATTGAGTTTCGCCGCGCCGCAAAGCAGCGGTGAATGCCGTCAAGGCGAGAAGCGTACAGTGAACGGACAATAGATCGAACCGGTGACCTCCGTTCCCCGACTCTTCCCAAGGAACTGGCGCCGTCGTTTCCTCTATTGTATTTCCTCTCGACCCATGCGCCTCATCAAGGAATATGTCGATGTCTCCCTACTGCTGCGTCAACAGGGTGCTCCCAATCATTCGCGACATGCCCTGCCAGTCGTGGGATTGGATCATTGAATGCTCATCCTCGCATGTATACCGCAATGCCCGCACGGGCCAAATTCGCCGGCTTCGCGTCGAGCCACTGGAATCGCGGGATCTGCTCGCCGCTCTAGTCGAGATCGAGTCTGCGACCGTCCGCGACCTTTGTGCCGAGCACGATGGCGTTCAGGAAAAGTTCTACGCCGTCCAGCAGCAGAGCGGCCAGACGATCCGTGCTGACGCTTTTGGGCAGGCGTTCACGTTCGAAACTGCTCACCCCGGATATGGTGCTGAGGGCAGAATTATCCAAAGCCCGGATTGGACGAATTGCGAGTTGTCCGGTGGGGGAGCCGCTGCAGACATGGAGGTTGGTAGGTTCGAAAGCGGTGACGGCAAGTACGTCCTTGTGGCCTACAAGCTGGATCAGTTTCCGGCGCCATGGACCAGGACGCAGGGCAAACTCATACGTTTGTGGCTGCGGACCAACGGTTTGAAGTGGTTGGTACGAAACTAAAACTCAAGGCCGATCAATTTCTCGATCGCGGCGTGGGCGGCACGGTCAGCGTGGATGTCTCAGTAACCGATAGTGGGGTTCCGCCGCAGATGTTCACCCAGACGTTGGTGC
>JBJTOW010000279.1:0-13773 GCA_046074805.1 Planctomycetota bacterium
GACACAACGCAAGGCGACAACGTGCCGGCTGACACCGTGACAGAAGACACCGTGCCAGCCGATACAACGACTGCCGACGGGCCGGTGTCGGATGCGGAAGAGGGCGAGGTGGCGGCGGGCACTCGCGTGATTCACTCGCAGAACGCCGAGTCGCCGCGATTCCGAGCTCCGTTTAATGATCTGCGCGGCACGGTCGCCCCGCCCACGCTGCCTGCTCTGCCCACTGCTCCACTTGGTCCTCCCCGCGCGTTGCCTACGCATGTTGCGGCGCCCAGTGCGGTTCCATCATCCACGATGGCAGCGACTGCAAATCGGGGAACGGTCGCGGTGGCCAGTCCAGCGGCTCGAGGCTTGCCAGCCGGCAATCTGTCGCTGATTTCCCGAGTCAGCTACGAATCGGATCGGCCGTCGGCGACCGCTGACCTGCTGGTTCGCCACGCGCTCACACCGCCCGACGACCCCAGTTGGCAACTCGGCGGACAAGCGTGGCCGCTGTATTCGGTCTTGGAGCGGCAGGGCGATCCGGGGGCCGAACGTTCCTCGCGGTTGGCGGTCGTGCGATGCTACTGGCGGTTAACGACCGATGTCGCGGCTTACAACTGGGCCGTGGAGGAAGGCGCGTTTGTCGCAGGACTTCAAGCGGCACAGCCGGAGATGGAGATGCTCGCATTGCAAGCCGCTCGAACGGCGGCCCAAGCCCGTCTGCAACAGGCTCGAGTCGCCGCCACGGCCGCCCAGTGCGAGCTCGCGGACCTCGCTGGCCAGGGCCTTCGCGATCCGTTGCCGCTCCCTGGCGAACTTCCGTTGGTCGGACCGTACCAGACACGATTCGAGACATTGTTCGCCAATCGCGTTCCGCCGGCTGGCATTCGCCGTATCGCCACGACCATTCCGCTCCGGGCCGAACTGCTCCAAGCCCTAGCCGCGACTGTCGCCGCCGACACCGATGCGATCAAAGAGTTGGCGAACTTCCACCGAGAAGGACGGGTGCCGCTCGAACCGGTGCTTGCCGCCCACGACAGGTTACAACGGCATCGTGGCGAATTCCTCGATGCGGTGAGAATCTACAACGATCAAATCGCCGAGTACGCCTTGGCGATCGCCGGCACTTCCAACAACCAGACGGTTGTGGCGATGTTGGTGAGAAATCCCACGATCGTCCGCGCGGCACAAGCTCAACGCGTCAACGGCATGTCAGCGGGCGGCATGCAAGCGGGCGGCATGCAAGCGGGTGGCATTTCAGCGGGCGGTGTTCCGGCGTACTCAGCGCCTGCCGCCGGTTATTCGCCCAATGCCAGCCCCGGCAACGCGGGCTACTCGAATCCCAGCTATCAGAATCCGGGATATGCCACGCCTGGCTATTCCAATGCCGCAGTCGCCAATCCAATCGCACCAAGCTCCGGTTTTCCCAACTCGGCGGCTGGCTATCCAGCGAACGCTGGCACAACGGGAGGCTCATCGACCGGTTCTGGATACGCGCCGCAGGGTTACGCGCCGATGGGCACGCCGCAGGCGAGTCCGGCTGGGGCCACGACACCGCGGACATCCAGTCGCGGCGCCACCTGGCTTTCACCGGCGAAGTAGTGTTTTGCGACGCCGAGATTCGGCTTTCGCTCCGCGAAAGCAAAAGTCTTCTTGGAGCGAAAGCCAACGGTCTGGCGTTGCGTGTCGCTAAGCCGCTCGACGACGCGATCCGCGGGTGACGAACGCCGTTTGGCGCCGCGCCGCAATCATCCGAGTCAGCGACTCAAGGGCGGATACGACCGCCTGCTCGCCACCGCGAGCGAAGTCGCGCCCCTCGGCCGAGAAGGTTTGTCGAGCCAATTGGTTTAACAACCGGCTGGCTCGTGCCCTCACATATCCTTTCAGTTCTTGGTTCCCAAGATCGCCAATTCGATCTTCCCAAGCGGTGCCCAACCGCTCGAAACACTGCGATGCCAGCGTCTCACCCAATGCCGCCTGCTGGGGAACGCCCCTCCACACCGCCACCATGGCCTGCCAACTCATGCGATACTCCTTTCTCGACCGGCGAACAAAAACTGGCACAGTCGACGAGGTTGTTCATCGTTCCTCTTCCGCCTGGCGTTCCAGTTCGGCGAAAATTCTGACTGTTGAGCCTACTGGGTAAGCCCTGCCAATCCTGGAAAGGACTACAGTTCGAACGGTTTCGCGACGATGTTATAGGGTGTCGCGACTGCCACAACCGTCGCGATCGCGGGAGGTGGTCGAAGCGGCATAAATTGCCTGACCGGCCACTTCCCCTTGACCGTAAGACTCGGATGTCCTACCTTCCGAGAGTTCATCGGCTCCGTGGCCAAGTGGCTAAGGCAGTGGATTGCAAATCCACCATCCCCGGTTCGAATCCGGGCGGAGCCTCTTTCCTTTTTTACATCCGGTCCCCGCAGCGAAAGCTGCCGGGAGGACCGGTCGCGAAGTGCGGTACGGTAAGCGTCCCGGACGAATACTCGCGGTTGGCGGGTCCAGTTCGATCTGAACGGTCTTCTGGCCCGCGTTCGCCGTCCCGCGGAAAGCGGAGATGGCCATGGTTTGTCGCCGGACTTGCAGTGTCCGTTTTCTCGTCGAGTCCGCTCGATTGGCGTTTGTCGACTGGCGAGCTGGGACGGTGATCTTTCCCCGCGTTCTCA
Source organism: Planctomycetota bacterium (assembly GCA_046074805.1). GTDB lineage: Bacteria > Planctomycetota > Planctomycetia > Pirellulales > Pirellulaceae > CAIXSC01. The sequence goes on from JBJTOW010000279.1 coordinate 2,646, forward strand.
GCGCTATATTCTCATTCGTCGTGTTCGTCTCGCTGCCCGCCTGCCCATGCCCGGCAGCCGATCCGCCACCACCACGGTTCGCCGATGAGATCGCGCCGCTGCTTAAAAATCGTTGTGTGAAATGCCACGGTCCGGCATTGCGTGAAGGCGGACTGTCACTCGCAACCGCCGCAGGTGTGCGACTCGGCGGCCGCTCGGGCCCGCCTGTCGCACCGCACGACGTCGCCGCGAGCCATCTTTGGCAACGCGTTTCATCGGACGAAATGCCGCCAGATGATCCGTTGCCGCCGGCCGAGAAGGCGTTGATCCGTCGGTGGATTGCGGCCGGCGCTCCCGGCTTGGCTCCAAACGCGACTGCGACACCCACGGCGGAGTTCGTGGACGCGGACCACTGGTCGTTTCGGCCACTTGTCCGGCCCGAACTTCCCGCTGTCCGCGACGCGTCCCGAGTGCGAAATCCAATCGATCGCTTCATTCAATCGGCCTTGGAACGCGAGGGGCTCGGGCTACTCGAACCCGCGCCACCCCACGTGTTGGCTCGCCGACTGCATTACGTTCTGACCGGATTGCCACCGAGCGACCTCGGCGATCGGGCGGCCTACTCCGGTTCCCGGGCCCTGGCGGATGGCGAAACCTCGAACGGTGGGACCGCGAACGGTGGGACCGCGAACGAACACTTTGCGGATTTCGGGCCGCTCATCGAGCGTCTTCTGGCTTCGCCCCAATACGGCCCTTGGTGGGCGAAGTTCTGGCTCGACGCCGCTGGCTACGCCGATTCGAACGGCTACTTCAACGCCGATACCGATCGCCCGCTCGCCTATCGCTACCGCGACTACGTGGTCCGTTCCTGGAATGCCGATCGGCCGCTCGATGTATTCATCCGCGAGCAACTGGCGGGCGACGAATTGGCCCGCTTCCGCGGCGATTCCCCCGAATTTCTAACCGATATCGAACGCTTGGAGGCGACTCATTTTCTCCGCAACGGGCAAGACGGTTCGGGGGAAAGCGACGGCAATCCCGATGAGGTGCGGGCCGACCGCTACTACGCTCTCGAATCATGTCAGCAGATTGTGGCCGGCGCGTTGCTCGGCCTGACGCTGCAATGCGCCAAGTGCCATGACCACAAATTCGAACCGCTCTCGCAACGCGATTACTACCGCCTCCAAGCGATCTTTTACCCGGCCTTTCCGATTGGGAATTGGGTCAAACCGAACGATCGATTTGTGATCGCGGCGCTGCCCGGTGAACTGGAAGCCTGGCAATCGCGCCTGCGGGAGCTCGAACAACGTCTCGCCGACGCCGGTTCCGCCTTGCGGTCTTGGCAATCGATGAACCGGCCACGCGGCGAACCGCTCTTCGTCGACCATTTCGACGCCGACGCTGGTCCCCTGGATCAACGTTGGAGCGCCACGGCGCCCGGCGATAATCGCCCCGGCTGCGCTGTTCCCGTGAAGGTTTTCGCCGCCACGTCGCCCGCCGCCGCCAATCCGGCGACCGCCAACTCGCCCACCGAACCCGTGGCGGGGCCGGGCGCTCGGGGCCGCAATGGCGTGCTGGAAATCATCGAGGGTGGCGGAGCCGGCAATCGGTGGCTGTCGACCCAATCCCGCTTCGACTGGACACCGGATATCGAGGGCGAGTCGATCCAAGCGACATTCGATCTGGTGGATAATCGCGTGGATGGAAAAGGGGCGCCCGCCGAACGTGTTGGCTACTATCTCGCGCTTCACGACTACCATGACGACTCGCCGCTGGCTGGTGGCAACATCCTGGTCGATGGCCATCCGTCGGCCGCGACCGCCGTTGTCGTCGACTATCCGGGAAGCGACGCCCGCGCGGTCGGACAAATCGGTGGCGTCGGCTACCAACCCGGCCGCAATTTCGGCGTAAGGGTCACCAATGCCGGCGGTGGCCGCTACCTCTTGGAACACCTCGTCGACGGCTTTCCCGACGGCAAACCGCTGACGCTCACCGCCGCCGATCTCCCCGACGGTGGATTCGGCTTTGAGTACTGCTGTGGCCGTAGCTTTGTCGTCGACAATGTCGCGATTGAAAGAATGAAGGCGCCGCCCCACGATACCGCGGTTCCGGCGAAGAATGCTTCGGCCGATCGTGGCGCCGCCTTGCGTGCGGCCGTCGATGAAGCTCGACAGGCTCGCGACCGACTAGCCAACGCCAAGCCAGGCAAGATCGCGTGGCAAACCGATGTCTCACCAACGCCTCCGCCCGTCCACCTTCTCACTCGCGGCAACTACGCCACCCCTGGGGAGCTTGTGGAACCAGGCCCACCCCGAGTGCTCGCCGACCCCGACAACCCATTCACGATTCGAACCAGCGCGAATCAGGGCAATAGCCAACCGAACCGAAACGCCGCGAAAGCCGATGGGGGGCAACGCGGCGACAACGGCCAGAAAGACTCCAGCCTGGAAGCCGCGCCGCGTCCCACGACAGGCCGTCGGTTGGCGTTCGCCGAATGGCTGACCAAGCCCGGTTCGCGGCCGGCGGCGCTGGTCGCGCGCGTCCAAGTCAACCGACTCTGGCAACATTGCTTCGGAATGGGACTCGCCACATCGGTCGACAATCTTGGTTTAAGCGGCTCCACGCCTTCCCATCCCGAACTACTCGACTGGCTCGCCGCCGAACTGATCGATTCCGGCTGGAGCGTCAAGCATGTGCAACGTCTACTGCTCCAATCGGCCGTGTTTCAACAATCGAGCCGCGTTTCTGCGGAGGCTCAACAGCGTGATCCCGCCAATCGCTTGTGTAGCCGCTTCGCGCCACGTCGGCTCGAAGCGGAAGCGATTCGCGATAGCATGCTCGCGGCCAGTGGTGAACTCGATACTCGGCTTGGCGGTCCCTACGTGCCCACCGCGCGGAATAGCGATGGCGAAGTTCTGCCCGATGAATCGAACGCCGGCGCTCGACGCCGCTCGCTTTACCTCTATCAACGACGCACGCAACTTGTGAGCCTTCTGACGCTCTTCGATGCGCCGTCCATCGTCTTTCACAGCACGCAGCGTCCCCGCTCCGCGACACCGCTCCAATCCCTGGCCTTGTGGAATTCGCCGTTTGCGATCCGTCGCGCCGAGTCCGCCGCTTCGACGGCGGCTCGCGACATCGCCACCGCGCCAAAGAACAAGGGCGATGGAATTGTCGCCACGCGGAAACTCGATAACCTGTACGCGCGCGTGCTGGGGCGTGCTCCGGCCGAACAGGAACGCCAACAGGCCCTCGCGTTTGTCGCCTCGCAAGCGATTGCGCTGGGCGGCGGCGCCGGCGAATCTTCGAACAAGCAGGAAGAAGCACGCGAGCGAGCCTGGCGCGATCTGGCGCAGGCGCTCATGGCCAGCAACGAGTTCCTCTACCTGGAGTGACCGCGTGATGAATAATCCCCACGCGAATCCGTACACGAATACGCACGCGAGCCTGCACGCGAATCCGCAGCTGGCGGCGCTGCTCGCGACTCGTCGAGCGTTCTTAGCGCGACATGCGGGCGGACTGGGAGCCATCGCGCTCGCCAGCTTACTCGCCGAGTCCCGCTGCGCGACCGCTGATGAGACGTCGCCGAACCGTGGACCTGCCCGCTCCAGCGCCGTGCGGCCTTCCATGGCCGTGCCGCAAGCTACGGCGAAACGCGTGGTCTGCCTTTTCCAGCATGGCGGTCCGAGCCAGATGGATTTGTTCGACCCAAAGCCGTTGCTCCAGAAGCATCACGGCCAACCGTACCCCGGCGGTCCCCTGGAAATCCACTTCGATAAACAGAAGGGAAACGTGCTCGGCAGCCCGTTTCAATTCCGCCGTTACGGCCAGTGCGGCATGGAAATGTCCGAGTTGCTTCCTTGGACTGGCGGGATCGCCGACCAAATCACGCTCGTGCGGTCGATGACCACCGAATCGGTCGACCATGAGTCGGCGTTGCGATTGATTCACACAGGCCGATTTCTGGCCGGAATGCCCGTGTGGGGTTCGTGGTTGCTCTATGCGCTCGGCACGCTCAACGAGAATCTGCCGGCTTACGTGGTGCTGTCCGATCCCGGTGGACTGCCGGTCGATGGCGAAAGGAACTGGTCGTCGGGTTGGTTGCCGGCGACCTATGCCGGTGTGCCGTTCCGCTCAGGCCGTTCCCCGGTGCTCAACCTATCGCCTCCCTCCACGCTCGCGACGACCGCGGCCGCGCGAAGCAACCAATTGGATTTCCTACAGAGGCTCAATGGACAGTTTCGCGACCGGCATCCCGATGCGAGCGAGTTGGCGGCGCGTATCCAACATTTTGAAACCGCCGCGCGTATGCAAGCGGCGGTCGGCGAAGCGCTCGATCTTTCCGGCGAGCCGGCTCACGTGCGCGCTTTGTACGGTATGGATCGCGATCCGACCCGCGAATACGGCGCCCGATGTTTGATGGCGCGTCGCCTCTTGGAGCGAGGCGTGCGGTTCGTTCAGTTGTTTCTATCGGGTCAGCCTTGGGACACGCACAGCCGCAACGCCGAATCGCTGAAGGGCCTGTGCGCGCGCACCGATCAGCCCAGCGCGGCGCTTGTGCAAGATCTCCGTCAACGAGGTTTACTGGACGACACGATTGTGTTGTGGACCGGCGAGTTTGGCCGCTTGCCCGTGTCGCAAGGCGCTGACGGCCGCGATCACAACCGGCACGGATTCTCGCTCTGGCTGGCCGGCGGCGGCTTCCGCGCCGGCTACACGCATGGCGCCACCGACGATTTCGGCTACCAGTCCGTGGAAAAGGTGGTGAACGTCCATGACCTGCATGCGACGTTGCTCGCCGCGCTCGGCATCGATCACCGCCGTCTCACCCATCCCCATGAAGGCCGCGACGCCAGCCTCACCGATGTCGATGTGACAAAAGCGAAGCTCGTCCCTGAATTGCTTGCGAGCGGCGGCTGACGCGACCAGTGTCTCTTGCCCTCGCGGAACCTGGCGCCCTACAACGGGCGAGTCGTCCAAGCTTGCGTGTTTTTGTCCGTCAGCCATTTGATCCGCCCCGCTAGGAGTCTTCCCGCAATGGCGTCTTCGCCCGTTTACTGCGACATTGATTTCGCTCGTCCCGGCCGTCAACACGGCCACCTCTATCTGCCCTTCTCCTATAACCTCGCGGGTTGGGCGAATCTGATGGTGCCGATCACGGTGCTCAATGGCGACCGTGGCGGACCGACGGCGCTAGCCATGGCCGGCAATCACGGCGATGAGTACCCCGGGCAGGTCGCGCTGTTGCGACTGTGCCGCGAATTGTCGCTCGAAGAAGTGCCAGGGCGGCTGATCATCGTTCCCTGTTTGAGCATGCAAGCTTCGAAAGCGATGACGCGGTTATCGCCGGTCGATGGCAAGAATTTCAATCGTTGTTTTCCAGGCCGAACCGACGGGACGCCATCCGAAGTGCTGGCGCACTACTTGTCCAGTGTGCTGTTCCCGATGGCCGACATTGTGATCGACATCCACACCGGCGGACGCAGCTTGGACTTTGTGCCGTGCGCTCACATGCACCTCGTGCCCGATCTCGATCAGCGTGCGCGGATGCGCGCCGGCACCGAGGCGTGGAACTGCGAGTTGGCTTTTCTGTACGCCGACATCGCCGGCTCGGGACTCCTGCCGGTCGAAGCGGAGAACCAAGGTAAGACTGTCATCACGACGGAAATGGGCGGCGGCGAAGCGGTGCCAGCGAGCGTGCATCGCCTTACGCAGAGCGGTTTGCGGAACGTGCTGCGGCACTTCGGCGTCCTGGCTGGCCGTCCGGCGACTCGGCAGGAACTAGGCATCAAACCGGTTCGCTGGGTGCAGGCGTTGGACCGGGAAGATTACAGGTTCGCGCCCGAGTCCGGAATCTACGAGAACCTCGTGGATTTGGGCGCCGAGGTGGCTGCGGGCGAACGGGTTGGGCAAATCCATTTTATCGAACGCCCTGACCGCGCACCGGTCCCTGTCGTCGCAGCGTCCGCCGGCGTCCTGATAGGCACCCGCAGCCCCAGCGTCGTGATGCAAGGCGACTGCGTCGCCTGTGTGGCTCACGACGTCTCGTGGTAGAGGCGGTGAAGTGTTTGGACCGCGGCGCCCTCGGCGCCGCTTTCACACAGCCGACGATGGAAGTGGCGCGTGCGATCACTGCTCCCAGGGTCAAAACAACTCGGAGATTGGTTGGCCGTTACCGTCGACGATGAAGTTCGGTCGACCGCTTGTGTCGAGATACGTGCTGTCCAGCGGCACGCCCATGTGTCGGTAAATCGTCGCCGCCAAATCGGCTGGCGTTATCGGGCGATCCTTGATCGCGCCTCCCTGCGGGTCGCTTGCGCCGATGATTTGTCCATGCCTCAATCCGCCTCCCGCCAGACACATCGACATCACTCGCGGCCAATGATTTCGGCCGCCGGTGAAGCCACCTTGAGTGCCGATGATTGGGTCCCGCCCAAAATCCCCGAAGGCCAAAATCAACACGTCGTCCAGCATGCCTCGGTCTTCCAGATCGCTTACGAGTGTAGTTACCAAATGGTCGAACACTGGTAGCAGAGGCTGTAATCCCTTCTTGCCCCAACGCTTGTCGGGACTCTCCACAATGCCACCAAACACATGTTCGATCCCATGGCTATCCCAATCTCCCGCATTGACTCCCATGCTGAGATCAATCGTCACAAAGCTCACGCCCGACTCGATTAACCGACGAGCCAGCAACGCTTGCTGGCACCAGAGATGCTTTCCGTAGCGGTCTCGCACCGATTGCGGTTCGCGAGCCAGATCGAAGCCAACTTGGGCGCGTCCGCCCAGCACCATTTCGACCGCCTTCTGTTCGAATTGGTCCATCGCCTCCATCGTTCCATTTACGTCCATGGTTCGCCGGAGTTGATCCAACGAACTGGACAGTTGACGGCGCTCTTGCAGCCGCCGCGAATCGACTCCCAACGGCAGTTGGAAGTGCATCGCCTCATCCACTTCGGCCCGATAGCCGATCAAACGGCCAAACCCCGAGTACTCGGGTAAGCCCGCCGCTCGATGGCCGTTCAGTGGATCGAATTGCCGGCCCAGATAGCCACCGCCCGGAACGTGATCGGGATCACGGTGGAACGCGACGTACGCCGGCAGCCCCTCTTGATTCGCTCCCTTGAACTTGGCGACCACCGAACCAATTGCGGGGTAAGTCGATCCGCGCTCATTCGTGGACGGCCGCGCTTGTCGATTGCCAGTCTGCATCACCACCGAAGGCGAATGGTCGCTGCCCGCGCAATCCACCGACCGGATAATCGTGAACTTGTCGAGCATCGCCGCTTGCTTGGGGAGATGCTCGCAGATCGCCACGCCGGGGATCGCCGAATCGATCGTCGCGAATGGACCGCGATTCTCGAGCGGGCGGTCCGGCTTCGGGTCCCACGTGTCGATCTGACTAGCGCCACCCGCCATCCACAACAAGATCACGCTTTTTCGACGACTGGCTTGGACACGTTCGGCCGCGGCGGACTGCGACCTCAGCAGATCGGCGGCGTTTAGGCCCGCCAGGCCACTAAGGGCGGCTTGGATAATTCGTCGTCGGCGCCAGTCCATCGATCCATTCTCCCCACGCTTGCCAGAGAACAACCTCAAGGCGAGCCGTCCCGGAACAATCAGGGCCTAACCAAGCACACAACTAGATTGGCGTTTACGGTTCGAGACCATCCAGCGGCACATCGCCCGCGAGGATCACCGAGTCGTTTGCGTCGACGCCCGGAGAAACATGGCCCAGATGATTCAGAAACAGTTCGTCCCGCGACATTCGCGGACAGCAGCGGCGAAGGAACTGGTAATGGCCGTCCTCGAACAACACACTCTGGCCGCGTCCCGCATGGTTGGCTGTGGCGTGCGACGGCAATGAGTCGCTCGGGGCGTCGGCGGCGAGCGCGTACCATGGGCGATGCTGGTTCCTCAGCAAGGCCAGTTTGCCATGGTCCCAGTAGCCAACGCTGAAACCGTAATCTCCGCGAGCCGCTTGGCGAATCGCCGGTAATAATTTCGCGGATGCGCGATCGATTTCGGCGAGTGTCGGATATTGAGCGACCGCCACGCTTCTTCGCCGATTCGCCGCCGCGCAAAACAACGCCGCGGGACTCGCGAGAAACTCGCTGTCCCGCAGCATCACGCCGATGACCCCGGCGAAAGCGCGATTGCCATGCCCGGGCACTGGCGGAAAAAATCCGCCGTGATGGTCCGAGTAGGACATCAAGGCTACGCCCACTTGTTTCAAATTATTCTGGCAGGCTTGCGTCTGCGACGCGAAACGGCAATGGGAGAGCGCCGGCACGAACAGAAACGACGCGCCGATTAAGACGCTGGCGGCGACGAGTAAATCGGCAAGCCGAAATCGCCCGGCACTCCAATTCCCCGAAAACGCCCCGAAATCAACGGTTCGGGTCGAAACCGAAGCGTTCGAGCGGATTGCGGATGACAGGTCGGGCACCGCGGCGGAAGACGAGAGCGGCGCCACGTCGTACGGTGCGGAGACGGGCGCCGCTGAAAAAGCCCAGTCACCGGGCAAGCTGGAACTGTCGCCAAATGTCGCAGGCGACTCTTCCATGTGGTTGGCCAGCCAGTGGCAAGTTCGAACCGCCAGTCCAGGCGGTGGCTCGTGAAACTGGCGGTCGTGGTCGAGCATCGACAGGTGGGCGCGTATCCGTTGCAGTTCGTCGCGAAGGTTTTCGTTGGCGGCCAGCGCCTCTTCCACTTGGATCGTTTCGGCGTGATCGAGTGCGTTTAGCACGAAGCCAACGAGGTTTTGACGCGCGGATTCCATCATAAATTCATTGGGCGTTGTCGGGCTGTTTTTGGGTAAGTTTTTCCGTTAGCCGAAGCATAGCGCTGTGCATGCGGCTCTTCACGGTCCCCACGGGCAACTGAAGCGCCTCGGCGACTTCCGAATACTTCAGCCCTTGGAAGTAGACCATGAGCACGACCGATCGCAAAAAGTCGGGAAGTTCGTCGACCCCCTTCCGGACCAGTTCCTTCTGCTCCCGCAGATCCAGCCGAGCGGCCGGGTCGGGCGCGGAACTTACCAGCAGATCGACCAGCTTCCCAAGCTCGGTTTCCTCGCCGAAGGAACGCTGATCCAGACTGACCATCTGTCGGCGCTGTTGATGCCGCTTGGCGTCGATCGCTTGATGCATGGCGACCGCATAGAGCCACGGCCGGAATCGCCGGGTCGCATCGAACTGGGACCGCTTTAGGTAAATCTGCAGGAACGTGTTCTGGAACGCGTCGGACGCTAAGTCCGCATCCCCGAGGTAACGCCGCAAATAACTGTACAACTCCCGCTCGTAGCGATGCACAAGCTGCTCGAACAAATCCCGATCGCCCCGATCGCGGAACTGCAAGAACAGCTCCTCGTCGGTCGACGGTACGGGTTCGAGCGGAGTGGGGGCGGACATCATGTCGAGTGTAGCGCACATCATTTCTACGGTCCGGCGGGCGAAGGGTTCGTCGGAAAGACGCAAAGCCGACGCGATTTTTTCCCGCCCACCCGGTTTGTCCTGGTATCCTAGCAGAATCTACCGGGTGGACAGCGGCGAGAATCTCCACGTCGTTGCGGGCAGAACGCGATTTGACAGCCCTCGGCCGCCTCTCTACACTCTGCCCGCTGGCGGCTAACTTCGAATGCAAACGCCATGCCACAGGTCAATCCGTGACGCGACCGTCCTACCGCTGGGCCGCCCCAGGCGACGTCAACGCCTTTTTCGGCTTGATGTTAGACAACGTCGCCGACTTGCTGATGACCGTGGGACTGTTACATGCCGTGTATGAATTTCCTACACGGTTCGCGTTGCGACACATAGTTCCCGGCACGGCAATCGGGGTGCTGGTCGGGGACCTGTTGTTCTTCCTCATGGCGTTGCGGCTTGCCCGGAAAGCCGGGGCGACGCAGATTACCGCCATGCCGCTGGGACTCGACACCCCCAGCACCTTCGGCATGGTTCTCTTCGTTCTGGGACCGGCGTTCGTTCACGGCCGCACCCAATTGGGGCTTGATGAACAAGCGGCCGCGCTGCGCGCTTGGCACATCGGCATCTGTTCCCTGTTCATCAGTGGACTCTTTAAGCTGACCTGTGCTTTCGGCGCTTCCTGGATCCGCCGACTGCTACCCCGCGCCGGCCTCCTAGGTTCACTCGCCGCCATCGCGCTCGTGCTGATCAGCTTCCTGCCATTGCTCGAAGTGCTGCATGTGCCGATCGTCGGCCTGGTTTCGCTGGTCGTCATCCTTACGACGCTTGTCGCCCGCGTCCACTTGCCCCTGCGAATCCCCGGAGCGCTCGGCGCGCTGCTCATCGGCGGTGCCACGCACTACTTACTCGCCTGGGTCTCGGGAACGCCCGCGACCGGCGCCATCGAAGTCGATCCGGCCGCCGGCCTACTGCCAACCGAGTGGCTTGGGGCGTTCGGCTTCCAATGGCTGGGCGCGCTGCGCGACACCTTGCCCTCTCTGCCGATCGTGATTCCATTCGCGCTGGCCACCGTTGTGGGCGGAATCGATTGCACGGAGAGCGCGGCGGCGGCGGGCGACGAGTTCGACACGCGGCAGGTGATCGGCGTCGAAGCGTTGGCGACTTTGGCGGCCGCGCTGTGCGGTGGCGTGATCCAGACCGCACCGTACATCGGCCACCCCGCATACAAGGCGATGGGTGGCCGAGCGGCCTATACGTTGGCCACCGCGTTGTTCATCGGCTCGGCCGGACTTCTTGGCTTCTTCGGCTTCCTGTACGTCGTGATTCCCAAGGCGACCGTATTTCCAATCCTGGTTTTCGTGGGTCTCGAGATTACCGCTCAGAGTTTCCATGCGACGCCCCGGCGCCACTACGCCGCCGTCGTGCTGGCGTGCGTTCCCGCTCTCGCCTCGCTCGCGTTGCTGTACATCGACAAAATGCAAGGCGCGCTCGTGCCCCCGGGAACCATCGCCGTGTTGCCACCCGCATTGCAGGCCGAAATCGCCACGATCCGCGTGATGGCCAACGGATTCGTGGTCACCAGCCTACTTTGGGCCGCCCTCCTGGCGTCGCTAATCGACCGCCGCTTGATCCGCGCTGCGACCTTCAGTGCCACCGCCGGATTTTTCACGCTCTTCGGCGTCATCCACTCGCCGCTCGTCGGCAACCCCGTATTCCTCCCGTGG
>JBJTOW010000280.1:0-3199 GCA_046074805.1 Planctomycetota bacterium
CGCTCAACGCAAGTAGTCGCGGACATACTTCATAAGATCGAGTTCGATCAGTTCGGCCTCGAGCGATTCGAAACTGGAATCGGCAAGCGAGTCGCGCAATTCGAGAACGATGAGATCGGCGAATGCGCGTCGCGCTCGGGCGTACTGCTGTCGGCAAGCATCGGCGCGATAAGGGCGTCCAATCTTTTCTCCCACATGGTCCGCGACCATTTGCGACGTCGCGTTCGGATGCTCGGAGACGTACTTGAGCACCGTATGATAGTAGCAACCTTCGGATGACCGTTGTTTCGCTTCCAGCGCGCTCCAGACACGCTCGATAATGCACTTCCGCCAGTTAGCGGTCCACTGGGGATCCTCCCGCGAATCCTGTGCGGGCGACACCAAGCACTCCAGTTCGGTTGTGTTCGCTTTGGGAAGCGGCTTGCGCCGCAAATACGACATCGCGGTGTTTCTTAACGCCGCTTTCAGATAGTCGCGAAATCGACCTGATTTGATGCGATCGACCTGAAAGCTCTTGTCTAACACCCGAACCAGGAAGTCCTGTGATACCTCTTCCGCCGCGTCCATGTCCTTGAGGATGGCCACGAGGTATCGGCGGATAGCCGGCGCATACCGCTTCACGAATTGCGGTGGGTTGTCCACCTGCGACCACCGCGTGGAAATCACGTCCAAAAAAGCGTGCGAGTCGGTGTTGTCCACGTTATCGCTCTCCAAGTCGGTTGGCGATTGTCAAAACGCGCTAGGCGTGTCCCACGCCGAACGTCGGTTAATCGTACTGTCGATGTCCAGTGCCACTTTTCATTTTCATGGACGAAGCCCGCGAAACGGCCGCCGCCCCGCCTTGTTATTACGGGAAAGCAATGTGTCGGTATCTGTCGAAGCGCGACGCGGTTGCGTCGGCGTGGCGTGCCGAGCGACGCGCCGGATGGTTGGCCCCATGAGTTTCTCCCAAAAAATCTTCCAATCCGAGTCACAACTGGGAGTTCGCCGCGACTGGGTAGATGAGGAGTGGGCGTGGACATTGGGACGTGCGAATCAAACGGGGCGAAAGAGAAAACTCGAATTGGGGGAATCGTCATGGCATTGTTCAAACTGTTTGGAACCGCCAGAAAACAATCGCAACGGAGTAAAGAGTCGCAGCGACGATCGCTCCGAAAGCGATTGTCGCTCGAAGGCCTGGAAATGCGGCAATTGATGGCCGCCGACCTCTATGTCTCAAACGCGGGGGACGACTGGGCAACAGGCACCGTCGATGCTCCTTTCCAGACGATTCGCCGGGCCCTCGACGCCGCGCGGCCGGGTGACACGATCACGCTTCGCAACGGAGTCTACGAGGGCGGAGTCACCATCGATGTCGACAGCCTGACGATACGCTCCGCTCCCGGCGAGTGGGCCGTGATTGAATCTCCGCTGACGCTTCCCGAAGACGGCCGCGCGAACTCGGTCATCCGCTACAACTTTGATATCACGGCGGGAAAGCTGGAAAATCTCGAAATCACCGGCGGCTACTATTACGGCGTTATGATGTGGGATTGGTGGGATTCGGATTTCTCCGCTGGTAGCCGGCACTTCGGGGCAAGCGGAATCACTCTTGATGGAGTTAAAGTCCACGACACCGGCGCGGATGCCATTAAGATTACGCCGGGCGCCGATAACATCGTGATTCTAAACAGCGAGATTTACAATTCCGGACGACGCAACACGGATTCGGCGGATGGCATCGACAACAATAATGGCGACAACATGGTTGTCCGCGACACGTATGTCCACGATGTGCCGGGGATCGGCATTCTGACCTCGGGCGGCGCGGTCGATGCGATCATTGAACGGAATCTGGTGAAAGACACCGGTGGCGCCGGGATCGTCGCTGGTTACTACACCGAGCTCGAATGGATCGACCCGGTTCGCAACCCGGGGCACTATGCGTCCATCAACCCCATGGTGCGAAACAACATCGTCGTCGATACGGCTCACGCCGGTGTTGGAGTTTACGGGGCGGACAGCGCGCGGATCTACAACAACACAATCGTGAACGCCGCCCGGGAAGCGCAGGCGCCAATCCAGTTTGGCGGTTATGACATGTGGGTGTCCAACATAGCCCCTTCCTATGAGCACATCGCGTCCCGCAATCCGCTGGCCGAGAACAATTTGATCGTCACGAATCCCGAAAATGGCACGCGAATGGTCGATATTCGCGAAGGGGCGATCACTGGACAACTGACACTCGACTACAACCAATATTTCCATTCTGGAAATCGCCCCGTCCTATTTATCGATCGCAATGTGACTGGCGACGCGACGCCTGAACAGCAGCTGTCCCAGTGGCAAACCAATTACGGCTTCGACCAGCACTCGACGGTCGCCAATCCGCAACTGGCCGCCGATTGGCATCTTACCACTGGCAGTCCGGCGATCGGCCGAGCGATTAACCTCGCGGGCCTGTCTCAGGATTTTGATGGGAACACGCGCGTGGATGGCCAGGCGGATGTGGGAGCGGATGAATTCAATGCCGGTCCAAGGTTGGCGACGCCGCCCAATCCCTTCGGCGCGCCATCGATCGCCATCGAAAACCTTGCCTACCACGATCTCGAAGGCAACGCGATCAAGGTCAAGGTTGTGCGAAGTGGATCCACGGGTAGCACCGACACGGTTCGATATGCGACTTTGGATGGCTCGGCCATGGGAGGCCAGGATTTCACCTCGGTTGCCGGCACGCTGACATTCGCGCCAGGGGAGACTGAAAAGACCGTCGCGATCGCTTTGCTGGGCGACACGATGGCGGAGGGAGACGAGCATTTTCTCTTTACATTGTCGAACCCGACGACGGATGGCGCCTACCCTGTGAGGCTGGGCCATCTGAGTTCGACCTCGCCGACGATCGACGATCAAGACGCGCCGCCTGTCGTAAACTACGGAACGAAGTGGGTGAGCCCATCTGGAAGCGATGTAACCGGAAACGGCTCGCAAGAAAATCCATGGAAGTCGTTACAATACGCCGCCGATCATGTGGCAGCCGGCGATTATGTGATCGCTTTACCTGGCAAGTACTGGGGCATGAATGTCACGAAGGACGGGAAGCCCGACGCCCGAATCACATTCCACGGCATGCCAGGAGCCGAGATCGACGAGCCCTATCCGGGCCAGCAGGACGGCATCAATCTTGAAGGAGCCGACTTTGTCACTATCGAAGGCTTTTATG
>JBJTOW010000281.1:0-8442 GCA_046074805.1 Planctomycetota bacterium
GAAAGGCGCGAAGCTCGCAAAGGTCGGAAATCTACCATCTTCTTCCGGTTCTTCGGCTCTTCTTTGCGAGCATTGCGCCTTTGCGTGAGACATGTGCGACGTTGATTCGCGGCACATTCTCAAAAGGCTCGCGCAAAGGCGCGAAGCTCGCAAAGGTCGGAAATCTACCATCTTCTTTCGGATTCTTCGGCTCTTCTTTGCGAGCATTGCGCCTTTGCGTGAGACATGTGCGACGTTGATTCGCGGCACAGTCCGAAAGGGCTCTCGCAAAGGCGCGAAGCTCGCGACGGACTGGAAGTCCGTCGTACAAGTAAGCGTGAAGAACGCTGCGGAACGTCAGGCGGTGGACTGGCTCTTCGCGAACAGTTCGGCGATTACTTCTTCTAGCGGCGGGTCTTCGACGGCGACATCCTCGACCGAGTGCCGAGCGAGGATCGCGGCGAGTGTTTTGGCCACTTGCTGCCTTTCAACTCGCAAACGCACTCGTGGCGGAGTCCGTTCGATTACTGTGCCGAACTGTTCGAGTCCCTCGCCCGTGTCGTCGCCGCCCAGTTGCAACGCCACCATTTTATGGCCGCTGAACTGTCCCACGATGTCGGCAAGCGCCCCGTCGTACACAATCCGGCCGCCGGCGATGATGACCACTCTTTGGCACAACGCGGCGATGTCTTTCATGTAGTGGCTGGTGAGCAGGATGGTGATCCGGCGCTCGCGCTGATAGTGCTTGAGGAACTGTTGGATGTTGCGTTGGGCGACCACGTCGAGGCCAATCGTTGGCTCATCCAAAAACAACACTTCGGGCGAGTGGAGCAGGGCGGCGGCGAGCTCCATTTTCATCCGCTCGCCGAGCGACAGTTCGCGGACCGGCTGTCGCAGCAAGCGGCGGATGTCGAGCAGATCGGCGAGTTCGTCCAGGGTGCGCCGAAAGTTGTCGGGATCGATCCGGTAGATTTGCTGGTGGAGCTGGAACGACTCCTGGGCAGGCAGATCCCACCAGAGCTGATTTTTCTGTCCCATGACAAGGGCGAACCGCCGGCGATAAGCGTTTTCGCGTTTCCAGGGCACGTGGCCCATTACCGTGGCCGAACCGCGGGTTGGGTTGATGACGCCGGAAAGCAGCTTGAGCGTGGTCGTTTTTCCAGCGCCATTCGGGCCTAGGAAGGCGACGAATTCGCCCTGTTCAACCCGCAAATCAATCCCCTTCACGGCCTCCACGTCGCGGTACTCGCGGCGGAACAAGCCGCGCAGCGATCCCATCAAGCCCTCCCGCTTTTGATAGACACGGTAGGACTTGGCGAGCCCGCTGAGTTCAATGATCGGAGCCATTCAGGGTCAGTCTTTTCCGGGGTGCGCTACTTGTTGCCAGTAGCGATCGAAGGCGCCGTCTTTCTGGAATTCCGGGCTGTTGTCCAAGTCATGGCATTCGACGCATTTGTCGCGGGCCTTGGCGAGCGGCAACCGCATGTCGGCTCGCAGTTTTGACAGCGACAACGGCGTCGATTTTGCCGCGTTGTTTTCCGCCGCGACATGCGCCGCTCCCGGACCATGGCAGTTCTCGCATCCCACATGCTTCATCGCCGCCGTTTTTTCCAAGCTTAGATATCCCGATTTGTACGGAAAGTGTCGCTGCGGATCCCAGCCTGTCACATGGCAACTAAGGCACTCGGGGTCGAAATGCCGCGGCACATTCGATCGCTCCGTCGGCGAAACCAGCGTGTCCAAAGCATGGGCATGCGAACTGTTCTCGAAGACCTCGGCGGCCTTCGTATGGCATTCGCCGCACACTTTTGAACCGACAAACCCGCGGCCACTTGGGTGAGCTTGTGGCTTGACGCCAAGTCCGTCGAGTCCGGCGGATTGCAGTTGATCCTGGTAGGCGGCCAAGACGTTCAGCATTTTCGGCGAGTCAGCGTAGCGGCCATCCAGTGGGACACGTTGGTAGCGAATCGCCAAACCGCCCTTGCGATAGACCCCGATCACGCCCGCGTACATCCCCTTGCCGCCCACCTGCACGATCGGAATCCGCGTGCCCGGCGCATTCTCCGGCACCAACGGAGGTTCCTCGCCGCCGCCTGTCGTTACTATCAATTGGAACTGCGGAAACTGCCGCGCCAATCGATGCGTTTCCTCGAGCGAACCGTAGACCATCAGCACATGGATGTCGCACTTTTCGCGTTGCAATTGCGTTAACGCCAGATTCAGCCCTTCGGCGGCGCTCTGCAAGAGCACTTCGTCGTTCCGGATCTTCTCGCGGTGCTCGTCCCCCACCACCGCCGTCACGCCGATCTTGCAGCCATTCGCCTCGATCGCCGCTGACCGTGGAAGCAGGTCGCGATCCAGCACGGCCGCATTCGCCGAAACAAACCGGTTCGGCTGGTCGGTGATCGCCGCGAACACCTCGCCGGACGAAAGCCGCAAGTCGTCTGGTCCCAAGCCAATCGCTTGGTAATCCATCAGCTTGAGGCCCTCGTAGGTCATTTGGAATTTGATCTCGGATTGACGGCCAAACCGCTTCACTTGATTACCGACATCCATCGGGACCAGCGTCCAGCCACGGCCCCGCAGTTCGTTCATCATCGTGTAGCGGCGCACCAACCCACCCTTCTGATTCACCAACCCCGCGCACCCGCATGGTTCGATGTAGCCAGCCTGACGCCCTGTCACAACCAAGGCGACGTCGGGCTTAGGCCATCCTTCGAACAGCGGCAGGTGGGCAGTCGCGGATTGCGGTGCGTCCGCCGAACTTTTCGCCGAACTTTTTTGCTTCGCGGGCTTGCCTGACTGCCCCGCAGTCGCGTCCGCCGATTTCGCCGCTCCCGCCAACTTGCCGGACGCCGTCGACTTGGCGGAAGAGGCCGACTTGGCGGACTCCGCTTCCACGGTGGGCAAGATCTTCGTCGACAATTTCTTTACGCTCGCTGGCCGACCGCTCGGCTCCGCCGAGTCGTCGATCAACTCCGTCGCGCTGGTGGCTTTGACCGAGGAGGCCTTGCCGTTGGCCCCCGCCTTGCCAGTGGCCCCCGCCTTGCCAGTGGCCCCCGTCTTCCCAGTGGGCGCTGCCTTCCCGGTGGACGCTGCCTTGGCTGTGGACAAGGCGTTGCCAGTTGCCTTCTGAGGCGACGAAGCGCTCGACGTTTTCCGCGACTCATTTCCGGCGTTGCGCGATCCGGGCCGCTCACGGAGCGGGTTGCGTTCCTGGGAATCGACGATCGGCGCCGTTGCCACGGAAATCCATGCCATGCCGGCGAGAACGGCGAATCCCGCCCAATACTGCTTGTTCATGAGTTTCTCCATCCATAACGAGCCCCGTTCCGCCGGTGGCGGTTGCGAGTTCGCCGCATGGCCATCCAGCGGCGCGGGCGCCAGGGTTCCTCCCAGGCGACTCGATGAAATTCGTGTGTTCCGTGTTCCTGTCACTTGCACCCCGTTGCCTGGGCCGGCGCGGGCCGCATGGCTACTCGACCGCGAACCGCACCAAGATCTGCAATCGCGGCGCCTCGGGATGCGTCGTCGCGATGATCACTCGGCCGTAATCCTCGCGGTTCGCGCCACCCATACGATTGACCGGCGCCGTGCCAGGTGGGATTTCCACCACCAGCGGCACCATTCGCACCGCGCCGTCGTTGATCGACTTGGGCATACCGAGCGTCGCGACGATCGTCTTTTCCGGGTCGGTACGCTCGACCGACACCTCGATAGTGTCGCGGAGCGGTCCTTTGATCAGCAGCGGCAATGTCGCTTTGGCGCCTTTGGCTTGGGGGATGATTCCCAGCGTCAGGATGTTGGTTTGGCTATCGAAGTTACGTCCGGTCAGAATCGAGACATCGCTGACAACCTGCCCGCGAATCGGCAGCTCCATCGTGGCGTTCGCCGAGTCCGTGGTGAGGATCCGCACCGATTGCAGGAGCGAACCGAGCGGCAGGCCTGGTTTCACTTTCACTTTGATTTTGTAGAGCCGTTTCGCTTTTACCGACTCCGCATCGTCGGTTGTTCCCGGCTCCATTGTCACCTCGAACTGCTTGGACAGCTCCTTGTTGGTCAGCTCGTATCCGGTGACTTCGAAGTCGCCGCCCAGATTGCTGTATAGCTTCGCTTCCAGGGTCATTTCACTGCTGGAAGTGATGTTGCCGATCGTCAGCGACGGCGGATCGATCCGCACCGGTTCAACGACGCGGCCCATGACCACAAGCACCACCGTCGGCCGCTTGGGGTCGTTGGTGAGGATATACGCCTCTTTGCGGAACTCGGGGTCCGGCGTCGACGGTTTGAACTTCACCGTGATTGGCAGCGTTTCCCCGGGTTCGATCGTCTTTTTGGGTAAGTCGCTGAGCGTACAGGCGGAACACGACGTGCCGCCGCTTTCTATCTTGAGCGTCTTCGTTCCTTCGTTCTTAAAGAGGAACTCGTGTTGGCCGTTGGCGCCACGTCCGAGGCTGCCAAAATCGTGCGTTTCGCCGTTCGAGACGAGCACCTTGACGCCCTCTTCCGGCGGCAGCGACTTGCCTTCCGCCTTCGCGGAGGACGAAAGCATGATCTCGCGAATGTTGTCTCCCGCCCCGGCCTCGAACGATTCGCGGGAATCTTTGAACTCGAGCCACACCCGGGTCACGCCGATCACGACACCGACGCAAGTGCAGATGGAGAGCAATAGCAAGCTGCGCATGATCAATTCGACTCCGGATTCTCCCGCACGATCAACTCAACCCATTCTCTCGCGTTTAACGGTTTCGGTCCAGTCGAACTTACTGGCTCGAAGGTTGCTATCCGTTGGGCGTCCAACTTCTGTTCGCCGTGAGGATTCAACTGGTCTAACCGCAACGCCTCGCGAGCCGCCACACCGCTTGCGGCTTGGTCTCCCGCTACCCTTAGAGCGTAGGCTAACTGGGCATGATGGGGAGCGTGATTGGGATAGAGGGAGCAGGCGTCGCGGTAGAGCGCCACCGCGTCCCCCAAAGCGGCTCGATCGCCCGTCTTACCAAAGGCCTCGAAAAACAGATCTCCCATTTCGCGTCGCAGCGAGTGCGATCGACGATCCCGTTTCAATGCCTCCAGCACGGCCTGTTCGAATTCATCGCGGGCCGAAGAACCGCCCTCCAGCCACTGTCGATGGTTGAGGCTGGCGAGTTGGAGCCAAGCGGCCGACGACCAGGGATCAGCGTCCGCGGCCGCTCGCAATTCCGCGAACATGGTGCGCGCATCATCACGTTCCCCGGCGTCCGTGGCATTCGCCAACCGCGATTGGCTCACGAAAACCGGTTGGTAGCAGGTCAGGTGGAAAGCCACCGTCAGTAGTATGACGCTGGCAGTGATAAGCCCCCAGAACCAGCGCGGCGCTGGAGTTACTTCCCGGACTGGTGCGGCGTTGTTGGCGGTCGAAACCGTGGAATTGGCGTTCGGCGCTTCCGTTCGCTCCTGCTTTTGCTCCTGCGTTGTCTCCGCCGCGTTCAAGGCAAGAGCTCCTAGCAACCACCAGCCAGTCGCGACCGCTGGGAATCCGATCCCGCCAGCCGCGAGAAAATTGACAAGCACAGCGAGGGTCGCGACCGACCACGCGAACGGCGGTATTTCGCCGTTGTTAACCCATGGACGAAGCCAAACCATGATGGCGATCGCGGGAGGCACTCCGGTCACCAGCATCGCGGCCGAGAGGGGAAAACCGGCGAGTATTCCCGCGATGGCGGCCAGCGGCAATCCGCACACGGCCCCGATCCAAATTGCGGTCGTCGAATCCGATTCGTCCGGAACAACTTCGACGGCGGCTCGAACGCGGGGCGATCTGCGGACAACCGCCAGAAGCCACAGTAGGAAGGCGGCCAGCCAAGCGGCCAAAGCGGGCAATCCGGCGATCGCCGCCAGTTCGAAGAGAAAGTTATGCGGGTCGGCCACCACCTCGCTGGCTTGTGGCAGCTTGTAGGCCGTGTAGTAGCTTTGAAAATTACCCGCGCCACAGCCGCTGAGGGGAAAGTCGCGGATCAGCGCGGCGGTGGAAGTCCAGTATTCCCAGCGATACCCGAGCGACATTCGGGCTTCGCTGAGCACTTGTATGTCCAGGAAGCCGGTCGTCACCGCGAGTCCAGCCAATGCGGCCACCACGCCAAGTGTCGCGATCGGAATCTTCCAGCCGATCCGCTCGCCGCCCCGAAGCACATTCCATCCGAGAACGCCGACGGCGAAGAGCGTGGCGACATAACCGCTGCGGCTCTTTGTCAGCAGCAGGCAGCCCGCGATGGCGACCGCCGCCACCGCCCAAACGATGGCAACACGAGTCGCCTCATGAGAGCCTTTCCCGCCAGACCGGCGGCTGACGGCAAAGCCCGCGAGGCAGAGCACGAGCGGCGGGAGCAGGTAGCCCGCGAGCGAGTTGGTCAAGGCGAACGTCGCGATCGGCTCGCGGCTTTCCACGCGATTGCGGAACTGTTCCCGAATCGGCGATCCTTCGGGTGCGACAACGCCGGCTTCGCGCAACACGGCTTCGGGATCGCGGCGAAAGGCCGCGCGATCACGCGGCAGCTGATAGCCGCATGGAAAGTACGAATAACAAGCGAGGCCGGTGGCGATCGCGCATAGCACAGCCGCCATCGCCCGCAGTGACCGTGGCGTGCGGAACGACTGGCGAGTCAAAAACCACAGCGCCCCGCCACCGAGCCACGCCCAGGTGACATTGATCGCGGGCCGGCCATGTGCCGAGTCGATCATTCGCGCGGCGCTGCCAGTAAAGAGGACAAAAAATAGCCCCAATACGGCGTCTACCGCCGACCCGCGCGGAACCGGCCAGCCTGCCTGCGTGATCAACCGCGTTGCGGCCCACGTTACAAGTCCAATAAGGAGAGTCAGCGTCAGCAGGATCGTCGATCCGCTGGCCACCGCCTCGCTCGGAACCAACGGCAGCGCGACCACGACGGCCGCGATCGTCGCCGGCGCGACGCCTCTCGCGACGCGTTCCAGCCAGCTTGTCGCGCGAAACGGCGACGCAGGCCGTGCGATAGGCTGTGACACCGGCGATGGGGCGGACGGTGACGCGGACGCGGAGCCGCGACGGCGGCTCACGGTCTTTTCTCCGCGGTGGCAGAACGTTCGCGAAATTTTCGGCGAGCGGACGATTCAAGGATCGCGATAAGCGACAACACGCACAGCACGGTCATGACAACGAGCACGGCGCCGAGCGTGTCGACGCGATGCAGCAACAACGCGGCCAGTCCGCAGGTGAACGTCAGCAAGTAGATCGTCAGCACGGCTTGGACTTTCGTCAAACCGAGATCGACAAGGCGATGAGAGAGATGGCACTTGTCGGCTTGAAACGGACTGCGGCCTTCGAGCAGTCGAATCAGGATTACGGACGACATGTCGTATAGCGGGACCGCCATCACCAAAACCGGGGCGAGCACCGCGTGTCGCCGCGGCGACTGGTAGCCGGCGTAGGTGGCGGCCAGCGTCGCTGTCGCGATATAGAAGCCGATGAAATAGCTGCCGGCGTCGCCCATGAAGATCCGCGCGGGCGGGCGGTTATGCCAAAGGAATCCAAGCAAGGCGCCGAGCAACACGACGATATAGCCGCTGACGAACAGTTGCGGTCGCTGCGTTTCGGGATCAGGGGCCAGCAACGTCACAGCGGCCAGCGTCGCCGCCGCGATCGCCGCCACGCCGCTCGACAGGCCGTCCATGTTGTCCAGCATATTGAAGGAATTGATCAAAAAGACGATCCAGAACACGCTCAACAGCCACGTGATGGCAGGCACGCCGATGAAGGCGGTTAACTTCAGGCCTTGAAGGGAGACAACGGCGGCGGCGACGGCGAACTGCACGCAGAGCCGCATTTGCCACGGTAGGCCGCGGCGATCGTCCGCCAGGCCGAGCAGCGATAGCAAGGCGGCTCCGCCGAGCAACACCCACAGGGCGGCGGACTGGCTCGCGAGGCCCGGCAAGTGGACTCGGACGATTCCGGGCAGGGCCGTTTGCCACGCGGGCATCGCCAGCAGTAGGCGAACGGCCAGTTCCCCGGCGGCGAAGGTGACGAGCAACGCGAAGGCGATCGCCAAGCCGCCGCCCAGAGGCGTGGGGGTCGTATGCACTTTGCGAGCTGCCGGCATGTCGACCAGGCCCCATGACGGGGCGCGGCGGCGCACGACGTGGGTTGCGAGCCACGCTAACAGCAACGGCGGCAGACCGGCGAGCAACAGCCAAACGGCCGTCGCCGCGTCGAATTCGGAGGGAAGATCCATACGGTACCGCGTTACCGCGATGGCTCGCCCGCGTACCGTTCCCGCAAGTACGCGCGACAGCGATCGAAGAACTGATGATAGTCCGCGCGGCGAGAATTCGGATAGGTCCACTCCCGCGGCTGCCACTGCCCGCGGTGGTAATGCAAGGTCTGCTCGGCGAACACACCGTCCGACAAATAGATGCGGTGATCGCGATCCTTGGTCGAAGCGAGGATCAGTTTGG
>JBJTOW010000282.1:0-10091 GCA_046074805.1 Planctomycetota bacterium
GCCGCCGCTCGTGCGGCCGCGACAGCATCGGTGACAGGCGCTTCCAACAACGTCACTTCCACGCGGTCGATCAACTTGAATTTGTCGAGCTTCGGTTGGCCGGCCTCGTCGGTCGCCACATCTTGGCCTTTGGTTACGGCGGCCGCCGCCTCGGCTTCCAATTCCTGATCGGTCTTTTGACGGTAGATTTCGACGGCGGCGACCAACTTGTCCGGGTCGTCCGAGATGTCTCGGTCCGCGTCTGTAACCCGCAGATTGACCGTCTTCCCGAGCACCACGCCGCGAAGCGTTTCGGAGAAGGCGCCGTCCGTGACCGCGACCAACGCGTTTCCGACCACATGCACTTCGCGGTCAACCGACTTATTCAGTGTTTTGTCCGCCGTATGCTCGTCGACATACGTCACTTCCACCTTGTCTCCGCCCCGAACCTCCAAAGTTCCATTGCCCGGCTTGGCCTTGCCGAGTTGTGTCGGGAGGGAACCAAGCACAAGGCGGACATTGCGTCCAACGGGAAAGCAATCGCAGGTTTCCTCGTCGCCGCTGGAGACGCGGCAACGAACTCGAACCGCCTGTCCCGGCTCGAGCACCGCCAGATCGGCATCCTCGATCTTCACAAAGAACCGCTTCCCAGCCTCCAGCTTGACCGTCTGCGCGTCGTCACCGGACAACGTCGTGCCCACGCGTTCCAGAGCGGTGATCGCCCGGCTGTAGTGAGCGAGTTGGAAGTGTCCAAGTCCGATGTAGTAATACGCCTCGTTCACCTCGGCGCTGACGGGAAACTTTTCGATAACATCCCGCATGACTTGAAAGCACTTGCCATAGTTGCGGGCATGGTAGGAGCAAATGCCCATTCGAAGGGTAGCGGTAGCGCGTTGATCGTCGTCGCGGTTTTCCTCGACCGCCACTTGCTCGAAGTGCGTTCGCGCCCGATCGTACGAACGATCTCGGTCCAAGTAGTAGTTTCCGAGTCTTAAATGGGCGTCGAATCGCAGGCGACTCTTCGGATAACGCTCGATGACCGACTTCCAAATCTCGATCGCTTTGGAAGCCTCATCCGCCTCCAACCGAGCATCGCCCGCTTCAAGCAATTTCTTCGCAGCGCGATCCTCGACGATAGAACCGCGCGCGGCCGGTCCGCTGGCATCCGCTTCCGTCTTCGCATCAGCGTTCGGTTGCTGGGCGTTCGCAGTGCGGATAAATCCACCCTGGTAAAGCCCGCCGTGGAACATCGCCACCTGGTCGAACGCTGGCGAGAAAAGCGACAGCGGAGCGGCGAGGAACGCCGAACTGAGAAACAACGAACGACGTAGACGTACGGCACGAGATTTCATCGGCGAAACGCTCCGAAGCGGGCGGGGCGGGCGACACTTGACCACCGGCAAAACAATCCATCCGGCAAAGTTTATCCAGGAAACATAGCCTACGCCACGCATCCAGTCGGCAGGCACCGCGAAAATCGCGGACTAACGAACCTCACAGCCAATTCGCGCGTTAAGACCCGAGCGCGAGAGACTTCCATGACCGTCGGCCGAAAGAGCCGAACGACCCGCCGGCAAATGCAAGAGGCCGGCCCGCCATCCTTGGCGTGGTTCGAGCGCGTCGCGAAAACGCGTATTTAGGTAGGTGATAAACGAGCGGTGGTGAATATGTCAGGCGGACCGAATCCGACAACTGACACAAGCGGACCGGCCGCGTTCCCTTGTTGGAAACGTGGCCGGCCGCAAAAAATCGCAACGGCAGCACTGTTACGAAACGCGCCAACCGGTGCCTCGATAACCATGACTAGGCAAACAGTTCCTTGACCGTCTCGCCGCCGTCGACAAGTTTCATAGCCCGTTGCAACGGTGTCATCACTTCCTTCGTGGGATTGATGCCCAGTGCATGGCAAACGGTCGCATGCAGATCAGGCACCTTGACCGGCCGGTCATGGGGCTCGTAACCATCCTTGTCGGATGATCCGATCACTTGCCCGCCGCTGATTCCACCGCCCGCCATGAAGCAGCTGAATACGGCCGCATGGTGATCGCGACCCGCATTATTGTTGACATTCGGCGTACGGCCGAATTCGCTCAACATGATGACCAGCGTCTTCTCCAACATTCCTTCGGCCGCCAAATCGCCGACCAAAGAAGCGAGGGCCGGGTCCATGATCTCGCCATGGGCGCGCATCGCCGGGAAGTTGTCGGTGTGCGTGTCGAAACCGCCGCGATTGATCTGCACGAACCGCACGCCATTGCTGACCAAACGCTTGGCCAACAGAGCGCCACGGCCGAACGGATTATCGCCATAACGATCGATGGTCGCTTGGTCAACCTTGGCCAACTCGAATGCCTCCAGGGCCGGGCTTCGCATCAGACGGACAGCGTCTTCGATCGACGTCTTCGTATCGGACAGACGCGGATCCTGCTTCGTGCCGGCGAAACGGGTGTTGAACCGTTCGAGCACTTCCAGGCGGCGATTGCCGCGAACTTCGGCAATTCCTTCCGGGAATGCCAAATATGGATCTTTCTCACCCGGATTGCCGACGTAGTAAGCTTCGCACTTCTGGCCGAGGTAACCCGCCCGCGGAGCGAAACCGCTGATCGAAATGTAGGCCGGAAGATCGCCCGTGTTTGGCACTTCGTGGGCTACGACCGAACCCAAGCCCGGATGGACCAAGTTCGGTCCGGGCAGATAGCTCGTTTGCAGTTGGTAGGTGGCGCGGCCGTGATCGCCTTGCGTGCCGGCGATCGAACGAACCAACGCCGCGTGATGCATTTGCTTCGCGAGTTGCGGGAAGATTTCCGAAATCTCCACGCCCGGCGCCGAAGTCTTAATCGGTTGGAAATCGCCTTGCGTCGGCCGCCCCGGCTTCGGATCCCATGTGTCGAGATGGGTCATGCCGCCGCCATTCCAAAACAGGATGACATGCTCGGCCTTTTGCACATGATCTTTACCGGCGTTGGCCAACAAATGGCGAACCGGCATACCCAGGATCGTGGCGCCCGTCGCCGCCAACATCGCCCGACGCGTCGCGAAGTAACCTGCACAAGCCATAACTCGAAAACTCCTACGGTTTAGTTGATTCCAGCCACACCACTGAAAGACTTTACGAAACAGATCCCTAGCGAAAACGCATACCAGTCGAGCCGTTATGGCAGGAACCGGAATTCATTGCAGTTCAGCAGCACCCAACGCAGGTCGGCCATGCCTTCCAGCGGAGTGGCAGCGCCCGCGACAATCTCCCGCGCCTCGGATAGTTCTGTCGCCGAAGGTTCGCGAGTCATAATTTCCCGGTATGCCAACTTAATCGCGCCGGGCACATCGGGTCGCTCGCCTTGCAGCATGGAAGCGACCGGTTCGAGCGGTCCAACCCGGGACGCCTCGTGCGTTAGTCGCCCGTTGAGCATCATCAGGGCTTGCCGCATCGAAGCGCTCTCATCCCGAGGTTCGCCCAGATCCTGCCGTGTCGGCTGTCCAAAGACACGCAGGAAGTGGCCTTGCGGGGCCGGGGACTCCATCTTCAACGACGTGTTGAACTTCGGATTGGCGTCGGCGACCCGCTTGATCGTCTTTTCGACGTATTCAACACCTTCGCCCCGCGCCATCCGCTCTTTCATCATCCGCTCGGCTTCCAATTCCTCGCGGGACATGACTCGCATCTGTTCCACCGCCACTTCCTCGCCTTCCTCCTCCAGCACCTTGGAGAAGTCCAGTTCGATGGCGTCTTCGAGTCCGTAACCCGGGCGGTTTCCGGCCATACCACCACCCGCCATTCCCACCATTCCCGCCATCGGTCGGCCGCCAAACAGCATCGGCGCGGCCAGTTTCGCGGGCTTGCCGTCCGCCGTCTTAGGAACGCGCACCTTGTCGTACGTCACGACCTCGTTCGCGCCCGCCGGATGCTTGAACTCAAACAAGTGCCCCGCCGTCACGATGCTGTCATACAGCGATTCGCTAATCATCCGCCGCATCGGCGTGGCGAGGAACGCCACTTCCAGTTCCTGTCGAACCGCGTCCTCGGCGTTGCTTGGAGCGCGGCTCCGGCGATAGACGTCGGTGCGCACGATCGTCTTGATCAGGTGACGGATGTCGTAACCGTTGGCGACAAATTCCTCGGACAGATAATCCAGCGTGATCGGATGGCTCGGCGGATTGTCTTTCCGGAAGTCATCGATCGGCTCCACGAAACCGCGTCCGATCAGTTCCTTCCACATCCGGTTCACCAAGTTGCGGGCGAAGTACCGATTCCGTGGACTCGTCACCAAGTCGGCCAGCTTGTTCCGCAACTCGCTCTGCGACTGCAAGCTCGCCTGAATGTCGATCTTGCGAATGTCCTTCTTAACGTCCGCTTGGGGATCAAGGCCATCTCCGCCCAAGTTGACGCGTGTTTTCACCTTGGTGTCGGCGTCGGCCAGCAGGTCATCGACCGACGCTCCCGGATTCTTCGCCACCTTGGTTTCCTTCGGGGCCCGCAATTGAGCAAGCCGCGAGAGGAACCGTAGACTGCCGTTGTCCTCTTCAATTGGAAAGGGGAAACGCGGCGTCATCGGCTTCCGCGGCTCAGCCGAATTCTCGTCGGGCGGCCACATGACCGTCGATTGAGCGGCTTCCGTGGTATAAACCACTCGCGTCAATTGGCTCTCGACGCGGCGGGTTTTGCCAAAATAAGCCGCCATTCCGTAAAAATCTTGCCGCTTCCACACGTCGAACGGGTGATCGTGGCACTGGGCGCAGCCGATACGGGTTCCCATGAAAACTTGAGCAGTGACGCTTGCCATCGCCATCGGGTCGGCGTCGTCGCCCAGAATGAATCCGACTTCGGGCGTGCGCCCCGCTTTGCCGTTGGCCACCAGCAACCGCCGCACGAATTCGTCGTACGGCATGTTGTCCGACAGCGCCTTGTGCGTGAAGCTGATCAATGCCGCGCCACCGGTGGCGTTGGTCCGCAGCCGCAACATGTCCTCGAAGAACACGGTCCAGCGTTCCAAGAATCGCGGATCGGCCATCAGCTTGTCGATCACTTTGTCCTGGCGAGACTGCGCAGGCCACGCCTGGAACTCGCGGATCTCCGCTTCGGTCGGAATGCGGGCGATCAAATCGACATAGATGCGTCGCAACACCGCTAAATCGTCAGCCGCCGGCAATGGTGCCTGCTTGACACCTTGACGCGCGTTCTCCTCGTTCAGAACGAGGTCCACTTCGCTGGCCCGCGTCACGCGAGACGCAGAGACCGCTAGCACGCATGCTAGCCCCCATCCAACCCAGAATCGAAGCACGGGACAAACTCCTGGCACACGAAACTCCGCCACCGAGCGGTTCACACCACCCGCCTTAATCCGCTCCGTCCTCTTTTCTCCACCAATTACGCAATTTTTCCCTGTCGAGTCGAATCTCGGAAATCAGCTGCGGTCAGCGGCGACCGGCCACCGTCAACGCGGCCACGAAAACGCCTACGCGTGCCGGGGCGGGTTGATTGGACAAGTCCTAACGCTTCTCGGGAACAGCACTAACGACGCTTATCGAGCGGAAAACGAGCGGGAGTATAACAATCAACTTCCATTTATGTCAAATTCCGCCGTTTTTTCCGGGAAAGAATCGGGGGTGGTCCGGCAACACTTTCCCCAAGACGCCACCTGATGAACGGTTCACGACAAAAGTCCCGTGTGCGGTGCGACCGGGCGTCATTAGGTGCCATTTCCCCGTTTTTCCCCTGAGGAGGAGCTATCCATGTCGACAGGATTTCGCGGATTCGCATTGCTGGGCGCCATCGCTTTCGGCGCGGCGGGAGGGTCGTTAGTCGCCAGTCTGTACTTACAGTCACCCGCCAACATCTCGATCGCCCAGGAGAAAGCGACGGCCGCTCGAGCCGCCTTGGCAAAATCTCCCGACCTTTCACAGGCGTTCAAACTGACGGCACATGCCGTTCGGCCGTCCGTGGTAAGTATCAGTTCGGTCAAGAAGGTTCGGATGATCAATCCGCGATTGCGTCAGCGGCCGGGAAGCCCCGGGTTGCCTGGAGTCCCCGACAAATTACGTCGTTTTTTCGGCGACGATCCCTTTGAACGCATGTTTCCGCAAATGCCGCAGACTCCCGAGGATTTCAATCAGGAAGGATTAGGCAGCGGCGTGATCGTGACGGCCGATGGCCTGATTTTGACCAACAATCACGTGGTCGCCGGGGCGGATGAGGTGACGGTAACCACCTCGGACTCGCGGCAGCTGCGAGCGAAAATCGTCGGCGCTGACCGAGCGACCGATGTCGCCGTGTTGAAGGTCGACGCCAATGACTTGGTACCCGCGCCGCTGGGCAACTCGGACAGCTTGGAAGTTGGCGACTGGGTGATGGCGATCGGCAGTCCGCTCGGCTTCAACCAAACCGTTACCGCCGGGATCATCAGCGCCATGGGGCGACAGGTGGGAGTCACCAACGGCGGCTATGAAGACTTTTTGCAGACAGACGCGGCGATCAACCCTGGCAACAGTGGCGGACCGCTGGTGAATCTCAAGGGGGAAGTGATCGGCATCAACACGGCGATCGCGTCCAGGTCGGGCGGTTTCAGCGGTATTGGGTTCGCGATCCCCGTGAATATGGCCCGGTCGGTGATGAACCAGATCCGCGATAACGGCAAGGTGACCCGTGGCCGCATCGGCGCGGCGATCCAAGACCTTTCCGAAGACCTCGCGAAGTCGTTCGGCTACAACGGGCGGGAAGGAGCGCTCATCGACGACGTGGTTCCCGATAGCCCGGCCGCTAAAGCTGGCCTCAAGCCAGGCGACATCGTGACGAAGTATCAAGGAAAGCCGGTCAAATCTTCCAGCCAGTTCCGCAACGCCGTGGCGGCGACGGCGCCGAACACCAAAGCCGATGTCGAAGTTTACCGGGACGGAAAGAAACTGACGCTTCAAGTCCAGGTCGGCCTGCTGAGCGAGGAAGAGCTAGCGAGCTCGCAACAAGACGCCGGCGGGGACGAAGAGACGGCCGAGTCACTCGGCCTCAGCGTCCAGCCCCTTACCCCGGAACTCGCGCGGCAATTAGGAATGAAAGAGGGACAAGCGGGCGTCGTGATCGCCGCTGTGGAACCCGGTAGCCTCGCGGCCCGAGGCGGATTGCGGCCCGGGGATCTCATCGCCAGTGTCGGCGGAAAGCCAGTCGCGAACCTCAAAGAGTTTCGCGAGACGCTGGCCGCGCAAAAGGCCAGCGAGGGCGTCCGCTTGCAAATCGTCAGGGAAGGCTCGAACCGCTTCGTATTCCTTCGCACTGGGTGATGATTCCTTAATCCTTGACGCTTGGCGAACAAGGGTGGTTTGTGCGATAACCGGCGAATGCCCGGCTTTTCCACAACCCGATGCCATGGCGGCGCGAGTGATCCTGGCTCTCGCGCCGCGTCGCGAAAACCCTCCTTATGGGTTATTAATCTTGTCTTGCCGTGGCTCTTCATCGGCTTTGGGACACTCGACGGGGCAGAACAGGAAGCTTCGACTGCTGCCGAAAAAGCCCGAACGGAACGGACGCTCGCGTCGACCACGCGTCCTTCGGACATCGCGCGCCGGATCCTGACGCTGGATCAGGACGACTGGGGCCGGCCCGTTGCGATTGCAGGCTATCAGCATCTGCGGCGGACGCTCATGGAAGGCTTGGACGGAAAGGCGGTGGTGAGCGGCGAGTCGCTGGATATGGCGAGATTCAACCAACCAGGTTATCTCGATAACCTTCGTGAATGGCTGAAACGCAAGTATCAGCGGTTTCAGCCCGAAGTCATCGTGGCGTTCGGCGAAGAGTGTCTGTCTTTCGCCGCCCGATTGCGGTCCGAGATGTGGCCGGAAATTCCGATTGTGTTCGCCGCGATCCCGCCGGGACGATATTCCGGACTGCGTTTGCCCGCCAACTGCACCGGCGTTGTCCATAACGACTTCCGACTGGCCGAAACACTCGATATCGCGCGGCGACTATTGCCCAGAACCCGCCGAGTCGCCTTTGTCGCCGGTCAAGTGGCCCGCGAGCCGTTTAACCAATCGCCATACGAGGAATTCCAGGCACTACCCGCGACATGGGAGCGGATCGATCTGACTGGCCTGCCGATGGACGAGCTGAAGCGGCGTATCGCGGGATTGCCCTCCGACACCGTGATCTATTACTCGGCCGTCTTCGTTGACGGTGACGGCCGGATTTGGGGTGGTCCCCAGGCCTTGCGGGAAATCGCGGCAACCGCGTCGCAACCGATTTTTTCGAACATGGAGACTTTCATCGGAGAGGGCGCTGTCGGCGGACGGACCATGGCGATCGACCGTTTCGCACTTGGCGTGGCCAAACTCACGCTGCGGACCATGGAAGCCAAAGGAGCGAGCGGCATCCCAGTCGAGTTCCATGACGTGGCTCGGCCCGTGTTCGACGATCGGCTCCTCCGCCGTTTTGGGATCGCGCGATCGCGTCTGCCGGACGACGCCGACATTCGTTTCCGCATACCGTCGTTGTGGGACGACTACCGGCGGGAACTAGTGCTGGCGACCGTGGTGTTCGGCGTGCAAACCGCGACGTTGTCGTGGTTGATTGTCAGTCTGTGGCGTCGCCATCGGACCGAACGGGCCTTGCGTCGAGTAAATCAATACTTGGAGCTCGCGGCCGAATCGGCGAATGTCAATGTTTGGGAATGGGACATCGAGCAGAATCTGGTCGTCGGCAAGGAACGGCTCCGGGGCATGCTGAATGTGTCCGACGGTCAACGGTTGACCATCGATCACTTCACAGCCCGCGTGCATCCCGAGGACGCCGGACTCTGGCAGGAAACGGTGGTTTCGCCAGCGTCAGGAAGTCGCGGATTCGACCTATCTTGCCGTTTCTTGTTTGCCGATGGCGAAGTCCATTGGCTCGATTTCCGTGGTCACTTCGAGTACCAGGAACCCAATGGAGAGCCGACACGGGCCCGTGGCATCGTCGCCGATGTGACTCGCCGCACTCGCGCGGAATTGGAACTGGCGGCACGGCGCGAGAACGCCGCGCAATTCACCCGCGCAAGCACGCTTGGGGAGATGGCCGCTTCCATCGCCCACGAACTTGGGCAACCCCTGACCGCGATCCGGAATTTCACGGAAGCCGCCAAAATGCTGCTTTCCGAGCCCACGCCCCAACTGGAAAAAGCCCGGAACGCCATCATCCACATTCAAGACGATGGACAACGAGCCGCCGACATCCTGGTCAAAATCCGCGGGCTGTTTCAGCGGCGGCGGATGGAAATCGAGGAACTTCCAGCCAAGGAATTCCTGCTGGGAATCGGCTTGTTGATGCGAACCGCCGCCGACCAATACCAAACACGCCTCGCTTTTCAAGTTTCGCCGAGGCTCACGGTCATTCGAGCTGACCGAACCTGCTTGCAACAAGCGATTGCCAACCTCGTGCGCAATGCGTTCGAAGCCAGCCAGGGACTGCCGCCCACGCAACGGACGGTCTTAATCGAAGCTGAAACCGACGGGCACGGCGGTAGCCGCATTCAAGTGCATGATCATGGCCCCGGGATTTCCGGAGCGGATTCCGAACGAATCTTCTTGCCGTTCTTCACCACGAAACCACAGGGACTCGGTTTGGGATTGCCGCTCGTGCGGTCCATCGCCGAGGCCCACGGAGGCCGAGTCTGGGCGACCCGCATCCCAGGGGGAGGAACCACCTTCACCCTGGAGATCCCAGCAAGTCAGCTATGAGCCAAACGCAACCAAAACTACCCGGCTTAATCCACGTCATCGACGACGATGTCTCGATTCAAGCCTCGCTGACAGCCCTACTGGAAGCGGCGGGCCACCAAGTGGTCATCTATGGCACGCCTGCGATCGTTCCCACTCCCATTCCCCATACCACCCCAAGCTGCATCTTGCTCGACATCGAAATGCCCGGCGGGAACGGGATCGAATTGCACCGCCATCTCGCTACACAATCCAATTTGCCACCCGTCATTTACCTCACAGCGCACGGCGATGTGCCCACCAGCGTCGCCAGTATCAAACTCGGGGCTGTCGACTTCCTTCAGAAGCCAGCCAATCCCAAGCAACTGCTTCAGGTTATCGCACTTGCGCTTGATCAAGATCAACAACGTCTGGCCGACCTCGCTGCCGAAGATTCG
>JBJTOW010000283.1:0-5770 GCA_046074805.1 Planctomycetota bacterium
GCTCGGCGATCTTTTGAACCACTTGGAATCGCTCGGAGTGTCCGAAGACACGCTGGTGCTGTTTCTTGGCGACAACGGTTCCGACGCGCCGCTGGGAAAACCGCACGAAGTCGCGTGCGCCGCGCCGCTACGCGGCAAGAAGGGCTCGCACTACGAAGGTGGCACGCGGGCGCCGCTGATCGCCGCTTGGGCGAAAGCGAATCCGGAGAATCGCTGGCAACGCCGCACGCCGATCGTCGCGGGGGCCGTCCAACAACAGCCCGCGAACATCACCGATCTGTTTCCCACGGTGCTTGCCGCCGCCGAGCTGGAGGTGCCGAGTGGCCACAGTGTCGATGGCCATCCGCTGCAGCCACTGTTGGCTAGTCCGCAGGGAACACGCCCAGCGACTCCGTTCGTCATGCATTATCCCCACGCGCCGCATCGCAGCGATTATTTCACTGTTTATCGGGACGGCGATTGGAAGCTGGTCTACCACTATTTTCCGGGTAGCCAGTCGGAAGGCCAAAGTTGCCAACTGTTCAATCTGGCCAGCGATCCTTTCGAGTCGACGAATCGAGCGGATCAGGAAGGCGATCGCGTGCGGGCCCTCTTGGGCGACATGACCGCCCTGCTCGACCGCTTTGGTGGACAATTCCCTGTGGAAGCCGATGGTCGAACGCCACGCCGGCCGCTGTTGCCTCCGCCGAGCGTTAAGGCCAAGCCTTAAGCCTTGGCTTCAAAACAATGGATAGATGAACGGGGCCAGCGGCGAACCACCCAGCAAGATCAGGCCAGCGAGCATCAGCAACGCCAGCAGTATCGGAATCAGCCACCACTTCTTGTTATCGCGCAGGAAATCTGTGAAGTCGGCGATCAATCCGCCTCGAGCACGCTCTTCGGCGGCGGCGGCGAATTTCCTCGCATCGACTTCCGTGGCAGAGGACAACGGCGCAGTCGGACCGGAGTCGATCGGCGGACTGGAGTTGGATTGCTGGGGCGAAGATCGTGGGGAACTCATGATGGAAAAACTCCCGAGCGGCGCGAGCACGGCGTTGTGGCGATAGCTTGAAGACGTGGCGCGAGCGTGCGGATCAAAACGGCCGAAAGTAACGCTCGATGTCGGCGGTCGGTTCGCGACGCGTCCAATAGCTGGTGGCCTTCGGATCGAACCGCCGGCCGAGCGTATCGCGTCCTCGCAATCTTAGCGACCAAGCGATAGGTGTCAGCACGCCCCAGTAGACGATGGCCAACAAGACTCTGGAAATGAGCCAACCGATTGGGAATGTCGCCGCATGCCACAACCAGTGGACGCCCTGGAGCGAACTGGGCAGGACGGCAGCGGCGGCAAACGACAGCATTGACAGCGATCCGAACGCTAACCAAGGCGGCTCAAGAGCGAATCTGCGGCAAAACAGCCAGCCGGCAAGAGGGATGAAAAGCCCCAGCAAGGATCCGAAGACTCTTAGGTCTTGTCGCGAAGCATTCCGGGGAAACTCAAACATCTCTTTTGTCCTTCATCCATCGTGCCCCTACCCGGTCGAGGCCGGTCAGTTCGGCCGATTGACCGGCGCGGGCGACTCAGTCGCAGATCAAGCGAATCGTGGCGAACTCAGGGTCTTCCACTACAAGACACGATGGATGAGCCAGGAAGTCGAAAACCGCTCGTTCGGCGATTGCCCAATCCACGCATTGGCCGATTGCCTTCAGGAATTGGTCAAGCTTCCATTGGTTGGAACGAAAGGCCGTCACATCGCTGATCGGACTCATCGGAATCTCGACCAATCCGTTGGGATAGCGATACGGCTGGGCGGCGCGTTGAGCAGCGACTAGGCCAGCATAAACATCTTCGCCTGGGGCCTCGCCCGGCTTGCCGACGGGATGGGGCGGGTATTTGGAGCTAACCCATGAGTAGCCCAAATCCAAGAGCATCTCTTGAATGTCGGGGCGATCATCCAGTCCGTTGTGGAACCCGCCTGGGGTTCGGAATCCGTTGGCTTTGATTTGGACGCGCGATTCAAGTGCCGCGGCGGCGACTCGGATGTTTTCCCGAATCACTTCCGCCGCCGTTTTTCCAGCCACCAGCCACGGTGCCCGCTGAAAGCGGAATTGCGTGTCGACCGCCTCGCGAGCTTTGACATTGACGTGGTCGTATGTGTGGTTTCCGACCGGATGCCCGAGCGCCGCAATCTCGCGAAGCCAGTCGATATCGGCCTGCTCGAGCACTCGGCCAACGCAGAAGAAATGCAGCACGCCGCCCGCGCGACGGACGATGCGCGCCGCTTCCAACGCGTAACGCTTGGTGGCTTCGTCCAAGTTCCCTTTCTCGTAATTCCATTCCACCATGCCTCGCTTGGGATACTGGGCACTCATTTCCAAGTCGAGCGTGATGGCGATTTGGGCCGGAGGGCGACTCGTGCCGGATTTGGGCGGACCCGATTCTTCCGATGAATTGGAGTCGCGGCCCATGACGCCCGCATGGATTCCGGCTGCCGTGATCGCCTGCAACCAGCAACGGCGATTCGGCCGACCCACTGAAGACATGGCACGTAACCCGCAACGCGGCATACAAAGTCACTCCCCGGTATCGCAGCGACTGGCGAAGCAGTTTTCGGAACGGTACGAACGGTTACTCGTATCGCAGCGACTCGATCGGGTCGAGGCGACTCGCGCGACGGGCCGGGTAGTAGCCGAAGAATACGCCCACGGCGGCGGCGAACACGAACGAAATCACGGCTGCCGGCACCGAGATTATTACGGGCCATTTCGTGCCGTTCGTGAAATGGTTGATCAGCGAAGTTGCTCCGACAGAGAATCCCACGCCCAAGGCGAATCCGATTACGCCGCCAATGCAGGACAGCAAGATCGCTTCCACGAGAAATTGCCGCAGAATATCGCGTGGCCGAGCCCCGACCGCCATGCGAATACCGATCTCCCGGGTCCGCTCCGTCACCGAAACAAGCATGATGTTCATGATGCCGACGCCGCCCACAACCAGCGAAATTCCGGCGATCGACGACAACATGACCGTCAGCGTCCCGGTGATCACTCCGAGCACGTTGGCGATTTCCGTCGTATTCTGGACCTGAAAGTCCGGCGGATCACCCGGTTGAATCCGGTGGCGTTCGGCCAACAACGCGTTGATTTCCGCCTCGGCGTCCGTCATCACGGCCGGCGACACGGCGGACACCATGATGGCGTTCACATTGTCGAATTCCGAGCCTTGAAGCCGTTTGCGTGCCGTCGTGAACGGCATCAAGATCAAGTCGTCTTGATCGTCACCCACCATGTTCGCGCCCTTTTTCTCGAGGACGCCAATGACGCGGAATGGGATGTTCTTGATGCGAATCGTCTGACCGACCGGGTCGGCCGTTTGAAACAGCTTGGCGACAATTGTCTGTCCGAGCACGCAGACTTTGGACGCCGATTTTACATCCCGCGATCCAAAAAACTCGCCGGTTCGCA
The DNA here is from genome assembly GCA_046074805.1 of Planctomycetota bacterium. Classification (GTDB taxonomy): domain Bacteria; phylum Planctomycetota; class Planctomycetia; order Pirellulales; family Pirellulaceae; genus CAIXSC01. The sequence goes on from JBJTOW010000283.1 coordinate 3,445, forward strand.
GTTGCCAGTTCCGCACCAACAGAAAATCGGTGCCCACGCCCCACAGTTCCCGGGGGCTCCAGTTGGTGTTGCCAAAAATCACTTGGCCGCCCGAGCCGACCAGCGGCGAGCTAGCCAGCACCGACGGACACTCGGAGCCGATCGCGGCCGCGTCCGCCGCCGTCAAGGTCGGTGACATCGCTTGCCGCACGCCGCCCTGCTGTCGGCTTCCAGGCAAGACGACGATAACGTTGATGCCCAACGCTTGGAACTGGCTTTGAACAAGGCCGCTGGCGCTTTGTCCAATCGATACCATCGTCGTCACCGCCGCGATGCCGATGACCACGCCCAAAACGGTAAGACCCGCCCGCATCTTGTTTTTCAACAGTGCTCGAAAAGCGATGCGGATGGTGAGGAACACGCCCATCCGCGACTAGCCTTCCTGGCCTGTTGAGCCGGACGCGGTGTCGCCGGGCCCGATCAGCGGCGGACTAATCGGGAACGACGCCGTCCCGGATTCAAACTCGCCGCTCAACGCCACTTCGCTGGTCCGGCCGGTCTTGGCGGCCGTTTTGCTCTTCGAAGTAGCGGCTGGCTTCGCCGTTTTGGCCGACTTCGCCCCTTTCGACGACTTCGTGGACTTCCCGGAACCGGCGGCGGTTCCGCTCGCCGCTTTCGCCGGTTTGCGAGAAGCGGTGGACGCCGTGGCCGACGAACCACCACCGCGCCGCGCCACTTTCCGTCGACCTCCGCCCTTGCCTTCGCGCTCCGCGAGCAACGCGAGGGCCTGGGGCAATGTCAACGCGTCCGGTTGAAGTTCTTTGGGCAACGACGCATTGGTCTGGCCGTCGGTCAAATACGGTCCATAGCGGCCTGGCATTAGCTTGATGGGCTGGCCGGTGACAGGCGATTCGGCGAGCACCTTGATCGGTTCAACCGGTGTGCGTCCGCGTCCGCCACCACGTCCGACCTTCGGCTGGGCGAGGAGATGTAAAGCTTGTTCGAGTGTCACGTCGAGCGGCGTGATGTCGGCGGGTAGCGACCGCGTTTCGGTGCCGCAACGCAGGAACGGCCCAAACCGTCCATTCTGAGCCGTGATCGGCTCGTTCGACTCGGGATGGACACCCAGCGTGCGCGGCAACGACAACAAGCGTAGGGCCAACTCGAGCGTTACTTCCGTTGGCGTTTGGCCTTTCAGCATCGAGGCGTATTTCGGCTTTTCCGCGTCGTCGGCGGTCCCCAATTGCACGTAGGGACCGAATCGGCCTTGCTTCACGTACACCGGTTTTCCGGTCGTCGGGTCGGTGCCGAGCGGTTGATCTTCAATTTGGGCATTGACGAGCAGCTCGGTGGCTTTGGCCAAAGTTAGTTCGTCGGGCGCCATTCCGTCGGGCAGCGAAGCGCGGCGGCCGCCGTGTTCCAAGAACGGTCCGTAGCGGCCGACCCGCACGACGATCGGTTCGGCCGGTCCCTCTGGAACCGGTTGCGGCACGCCACCCGCGATCGGAAAACGGCTCATGTCGCGGGCGTCAACTTCCTTGACCTTGGCTTCAAGTTTCTGCTTCAGGCCCGCTTTGCCGTCGCCGAAGTAAAACCGCTTCAGGTAATCGATATGGCCAGACTCGCCGCGGCTGATCGCGTCGAGCAAATCTTCCATGTGGGCGGTGAACTGGTAGTCGACCAGGTCGGGTAAGTGCTCCTCGAGCAGTCGAGCGACCGAGAAGGCGGTCCAGGTGGGAACGAGCGAGTTTCCCTTCTTGAAGACGTACTGACGCGCGAGAATCGTGTCGATGATCGACGCGTACGTGCTCGGGCGGCCGATGCCCATTTCTTCCAGGGTCTGGGTCAGTGAAGCTTCGCTGAACCGGGCGGGAGGTTGGGTCGAGTGGCCTTTCGGATCGAGCTTGCGGCAGCCAATCCGCTCGCCGCGAGTGACCGACGGCAAGACGGTCTCGCGGTCCGCCAACTCCGCTTCCGGATCGTCGGTGCCCTCGACGTACGCGCGGAGGAAACCGGGGAAGTCGATTGTCTTGCCAGAGACCTGGAATATGGCATCGGCTCCGCCCAGTTGGATCGATATCCGCATGCCCCGAGCGTCGGCCATTTGACTGGCGATGGTGCGTTTCCAGATCATCTCGAACAAGCGGAACTGGTCGGGTGTAAGCTCGTTTCGGAGCGTTTCCGGAACTTGGAACCGCTGACCAGCGGGACGGATCGCTTCGTGGGCTTCCTGAGCGTTTTTGACGTTGGATTTGTACAGCCGCGGGGCCTCGGGGAGAAACTCGGGACCGTACTCGGTGCGAACAAGATCCCGGGCCGCGTCGATGGCCACCTGCGCGAGGCTCGT
>JBJTOW010000284.1:0-2555 GCA_046074805.1 Planctomycetota bacterium
GACGGGGTCGAACGGCTCGAGGCGGGCGTGGCGAACGCCACGGCGTTCTTGGGGAGCAACCGGGGGACGGCGAGCGAAGCGGGCCTGAAGGTGACCGGCGCGAAGCTCGGCTGGGTGATGGTCGAGCGGACCGCGCCGGCGTCGGCCAAGTACGCGCTCGCCGGTTCGGGCACGGCCAGCCTGGTCGGAATCACGGGCCTGACGCTGTCGGGGACGGCGGAAGTGCAGGTGACCCGGATGGACGCAGCGGTAAATGAGACGATCGCGACGCCCGGTGGATCGGTGGCGGTCGTCTTCCCAACTTCGGCGGCCACGACGCGAGTCGCGGGCACTCTCGACCTGGCGACTCCGATCGCGACGCTGTCGGGGGCCTTCGCGATCGAGGCGACCGGCGCGTCGCCGCAGCGCGAAGTGCTGATTGGCGCGACCGACGTGACCGGGTTCGTCGGCAACGCGGGCGGCGCGGGCGCGGCGGACGATGTCGGGGTGTCGCTGCGGGACGGAACGCTGACGGCGTATCTATCCCCGAGCGGCACCTACGCCTTCGACGCGAGCGCCGCCGCCGGCCTTGTGGGCGTGGACGGCGTGACGTTCTCCGGCACGATCAAGGCGCAGAAAAACACCACGGGTGCCGCGATCAACCGCTCGCTGACGATCGACGGCGTCGCTCAGACTCTCAATCTGCCGAAAGATGCCGAACGCGTCGCGGGGACGTTGACGGCGGCTATCGATGGCTACGTGGAGATCTCCGGTGCGTTGGAAATGGTGCGCACAGCCTCCACGGTGAAGTTGGCGGATGGTTCGAATGTTGACGTCAGCTTGTTGAAGTTCAGCGGGACCGGGCTTTCAGGTTTCGTCGGCATCAATGGACCCGCGAGCAATTCGGATGCGATGGGCGTGTCGATCAGTGGGGTCGATTTTGGATTCGTTCTCGCCTCGCCGAGCGACGATCTGGGTGGCACGGATTTGCGGCGTTGGACAGCTGCGCGGGCCAAGGCCAATAGCGCCGGTTTGGTGGGCGTCGATGCCGTTACGGGAACGTTGACGGGATTGCAACTGAGTTTCAATCGTGGAAGCGGAACGCTGAATGGGGCCGAGCAGACAACAGCGATCGACTTCTCGGGGGCACCGATCGGTTTTGGCACGCCGACGAACCCGGAAACGAGCCTCAACTTCAGCGACAAGTTGTTGCGATTGTCGGCAACGGCGGACATTACCGTCGGGAGTTTCGTGAAACTGGCGGGCTCGATCGCCATTTCCAAGTCCGTCACGACGCTGGAACTGTCGGACAGCACGAGTCTGGAAGCGAATGTGCTCTCCATCGGCGGTTCCAACCTGTCCGGCTTCGCGGGATTGAATGCCGGAACTGCCGGCGCGGTCGGCCTGAGCCTTGAAGGAATCGATTTCGCATTGGCGATGGCGACAGACGCGGCGGATAGTTCGCGAAGCTGGACAAGTTTGGACGCTGTGGCGGCCAATGCCGAGCTTACGGGAGTGTCCGGGTTCGAGATCGCCGCGAGTAATCTGGCGATCGAAGTGAATCGCGCTGACGAAAACGATGTGGTTGTGGATTACGCCGCGACACCGCTCTCAATTGATATCGGTGGTGGGGCGTCTCGCAGCCTGGACCTCGATGGCAGCCTCGGCGACACGACGTTTGTAAAGGGCCATCTGAGCCTCAAGGCGATGGGGTTATTCCGCGTTGCGGGCGATGCCACTCTTAGAAAGTCGCTGGGAACCGTCGCGTTGGTGGATGGCACGACGACAGTTGTTGATTTGTTGACCTTTGGGATCAGCAACGCCCAAGCGTTCGCGGGCGTTAGTAACGCGGGTGGCGAACATGGCCTGACAATCGGCAGTGCCAATGTCGCCTTGGCGATCGCGACGGATGCGGCGGAGCCAACTCGCAAGTGGCAAGCCATCAAGGCGACTGCCGCGAATGTGTCGGCGGTGGGCTTGAACGCCGTCGAACTGTCGGCGACGAATCTCGCGGTGGAGATTAACCGGCCGGACAGCAGCGGAGCCGTGGTGGATTGGTCGCGATTGCCGCTAACGGTAACCGAGGGTCTGAATCCGCTGACCATCGATCTCGATGGCCAGCAGGGCGCGCTAGCGTGGGCCCGAGGGCAATTGACATTGAATGTCGGCGGCTTCTTCCGAGTCACTGGCGAATTCGCGGTGGAGAAGTCGACTCGAACCGTCACGCTGTCCGATGCGTCGAAGTCGCAAGTGGAAGTGGATCTGCTAACGGTTGGCGCGCGGCGTGTCGAGGCGTTCGCGGGCGTCAAGGCCGACTCGGCCAATGCGGCGGACCGCGTTGGATTGAAACTATCCGGCGTGGAATTCGCGTTGGCGATGGCGAGCACGACGACTACGCCAAGTCGCCAATGGACAGCGCTTTCGGCGAACGCGACCCAAGTCGAGTTCCAGGGCGTCGACGAGTCGGTCGCGAAGTTTTCCGCTCGCAATTTTGCCGTGTCGATCAATCGACCGGATCAAGACGGCGCCAATGGTGTGGTGATCGATTTCGCGGCCGCGCCGCTGACCGTGGCGAC
>JBJTOW010000285.1:0-5601 GCA_046074805.1 Planctomycetota bacterium
GCTCACGCTGAATTTCCTCTCTCCCGACGCCAAGTACGCGGTCATCTTCGACCCGCTAGACGGCTCCTCCAACATCGATGTCAACGTCAGCGTTGGCACGATCTTTTCCGTGGTGAAACGGCCGGACGATGCGGCCGCCGCAAGTGATCCGGTGAGCTGGATCCTGCAGCCGGGAAACCGTCAAGTGGCGGCCGGATACGTTGTCTATGGCTCGTCGACCATGATGGTCTACACCGTGGGTAACGGCGTACACGGCTTCACGCTCGATCCGTCGATCGGCGCCTACGTGCTGAGCCAGGAAAACATCCGAGTGCCACGGCAAGGCGCGTTGTATTCCGTCAACGAAGCGTACCGCGACCACTTTCCGCCGCCGTATCGCGCCTACCTCGAACGGTTGCGGCTGGGACAAGTCGGCAAACCTTACGGCTCGCGCTACATCGGCTCGCTGGTCGCCGATGTTCACCGCACGCTGCTCAAAGGCGGCGTGTTCCTCTATCCGCCAACAGGCAGCCACCCGAACGGCAAACTGCGTCTGCTCTACGAAGCCAATCCCATCTCCTTTATCGTGGAGCAAGCGGGCGGCGGCGCCATCGATGGCCGCCAACGGGTGCTCGACATTCAGCCCGAAAGCGTCCACCAACGAACACCGCTTGTCGTGGGCGGTTCCGGTGAAATCGAACTCTTCATGGACATGCGTCGGGAAATGGGACTGGAATGAACGAACCACGTTCCACTGAGTCACGCGCGGAGCCCCGGCCTGTTCCGCCGGCCGGGCCGGATTTCTCCCGCAACGGCGGATTGTTGCCGGCGATCGCCCAGGATGCCGCCACGGGCCAAGTCTTGATGTTGGCCTGGATGAACGCCGAGTCGTTCGCGGAAACGGTGCGGACCGGCCGGGCCGTTTACTACAGCCGCAGTCGTCAGCGGCTTTGGCGAAAAGGAGAGGAAAGCGGCCACTGGCAGACCGTCCGCGAGATTCTTGTCGACTGCGACGCGGACACCATCCTGTTGAAGGTCGAACAGACGGGCGCCGCCTGCCATGAAGGTTACGCGACATGTTTTTTCCGCGCCGTCACGCCGGACGGACTGAAAACCGTCGCCAGTCGGCTCGTTGATCCCGCGGTCGCCTACGGCGCCAAACATCCTTAGCGCGTTGTTAAATCAATAGCTTTCCGGGCACGCCGCGACCAACATCGCCGTCTGGAGGAAGTGACCTTGGCAAGCAACGCGATCCGCGAGCCGTCCGACCGTGGCGGTCTTGAGTCGTTATTCCATCCCCAGTCTGTCGCGTTGATCGGCGGGAGCCGCGACCCGCAGTCGATGGGCGGCACTTTGCTGCGGAACGTCTGCGACTCTTTCCAGGGACGCCTGCACCTGGTGCATCCACATGCCGAAACCCTTGCGGGCCGGCCGGTTTGGAAGTCGCTCGCGGAAATCCCCGAACCGATCGACTTGGCGATCATCGCCGTGCCCGCGGCGGCGGTCGAGGCAACGGTTGAACAGTGTTTGGCGAAGCCCGTTCAAGCCATCGTCTTGATCACGGCGGGATTCGCCGAACTCAACGAAACGGGCCGCGACGCTGAAGCGAGGATTCTGCGGCGAGTCGCCGAGCGAGGCGTGCGATTGCTCGGGCCTAACTGCCTCGGAGTGCTCAACAACGACTCCTCCGCAACGCTCAACGCCACCTTCAGCCACGGCCATCCGCCAGCGGGCGACATCGGAGTTTGCACGCAAAGCGGCGCGCTGGGGTTCGTCTTTCCCGACTATATGCGCCGGTGGAATCTCGGCGTCTCGCAACTCGTGTCGCTGGGCAACAAAGCGGATGTGGGCGAAAACGATGTGTTGGCCTATTGGTCGAAAACCGATGGACCGCGAGCGATTCAGGTTTACTTGGAATCATTCCAGGACCCGCGCGGCTTTCTGGCCGCTGTCCGTCCACTCGCTCGACGCCGCCCCGTCGCGGTGCTGTTGGGAGGCCGCACGGCGGCGGGAAGCCGAGCGGCGGGCAGTCACACAGCGGCGCTCGCGAGCCCCGATACCCTGTCGCGCGGCCTAGTGCGTCAAGCGGGCGGGATCCTCGTGGATTCCATGGTCGAACTGTTCGATGTCACCGCGCTGGTCGCCATGCAACCGCTGCCGAAAGGGCGGCGAGTCGCCGTGCTCACGAATGCGGGCGGTCCCGGCGTGCTCTGCGCCGACGCGCTCGAAGACCACGGTTTGTCCGTCCCGACATTCTCCGATTCCCTACAAGCCCGGCTCCGAGCCCTCGCCCCGCCCCAAGCAGCCGTGGCCAACCCAGTCGACCTCATCGGTTCAACTTCTCCCGACTTGTACGCCGCGACGCTCTGCGAACTGCTCGCTTCCCACGAGGTCGACCAGATCGTCGTGATTTACGTACCCCGCCTGCCCCACTCGTCTGGCCCCATCGCCACAGCGCTGCGACAGACAGTCGCTGCAAACACGGGCGTCTCCAACGCGAGCGTCTCTCATGGGAGTGCCTCTAACGAGAGCGTCTCTAACGAGGTCGCCGCAGATACGAGCGCTGCCAATGCGAGCGTCGCCAAAACGGTCGCGGCGGTCTTTATGGAAGCGAGTGGCGCGCCGGCCGAGCTGCGAGACGAAATGGGCGGCATCCCCGCGTTCACTTTTCCTGAAAACGCCGCGCAAGCGCTCGCCGCCGCCACTCGCTACGCCGAATGGCGAGAGCGCGAAGCGCGGGACTGCGCCGAGCCGGACGCTCGCAATGACGTAGCGCTGTCCGAAGTGGACGAACGGGCGCGAGCTCTGCGATTTCCGACAACCTCCAATCGGCTGGGCAAAGATCCGCTGCGTTTTGGGCCGCCTCAACGTCAGCCGCTCGCGCGACTACAAGCCGGCGTTGATGGATGGCTACCACCGTCAGCGGTTCAATCGGTGTTGCGCGAGTCCGGCTTGGCGACGCCTTCATGGGGATTAGCCGCGACGGAAAATGAGGCGTTGAAAATGGCGGACGCAATTGGCTGGCCAGTGGTTGCCAAGGCGGTCGCGGACAGTGTTTTACATAAGGCGCGGGTCGGCGGAGTAATCATCGATATACGCACGCCGACGGAGCTGTCCGCCGCCTTTCACCGCTTGCGAAAGCTGGCGCCGGACGTGCGTGGCGTATTCCTCCAAGCGTTCACGCCGGGAGGCCGCGAACTGTTTGCCGGACTTCGCCGCGACCCACGTTTTGGACTTGTGATCGGATGCGGACGCGGAGGCACGGATGTCGAACGGCTAGCAAAAGTCGCCTTTCGGCTCTTGCCAGCTACGACGAACGACTTGCAATCGCTGATCGCCGACGCGGGAATCGCCGAGTGGCTTGATGATTGGCATGACCATTCGCTGGAAGAGCGCCACTGCGATCGATCCGAAAAGCAAGCCGTCACCGAGACGCTCTCGGGGTCGGCTAAGTCAGCTATTCGACCAGCCGTAGCTCGGCTCGTCGAGACGCTCGCGACCATCGCCGCCCTCGGGGAATCATTCGTCGACTTGATCGAAGCGGATTTCAATCCGCTATCGGTTCGTCGAGGCCAAGCACCGATCGTGCTCGATGCCCGCATTCGCTTGCGATCGGGCACAGTAGACGGGTGATCAAGCCGGAGAGAACAGAGAAGCTGACCGGAGCGGAGGTGAGGCCGCCCGCTCCAAGTCAGCGATGAAGCGAGTCGCCCCGCAGTTACTTCTTGAGAGCGGCTTCGACGGCGGAGATCAAGTCCTTGTCTTCCGGAGCGACGCGGGTGCCGAAGCGGCCGGCAACCTGACCATCGCGGCCGATGATGAACTTCTCGAAGTTCCAGCCGATTGGGCCAGCGCCCTTGGGCTTCGCATCGACAGCCGTCAGTTCCTTGTAGAACGAGCAGGCGGCCTCACCGTTGACATCGACCTTGTCGAGCATGTCGAACGTCACGCTGTACTTCGACGTGCAGAACTCCGAGATTTCAGCGGCGCTTCCCGGCTCTTGCTTGCCAAACTGATTGCACGGCACGCCCAACACGACCAAGCCCTGGTCCTTGTACTTATCGAACATCGCCTGCAGGCCCTTGTACTGCGGCGTCGCACCGCAGCGGCTCGCGACGTTCACCACGAGAACCACCTTGCCCTTGTACTGGTTCAGATCAACATCCTTGCCAGCCAACGTCTTCATCTTGTGGTTCAGCACGCCAGCACCCTTGTCCGCGGCCACCAAGCCGCCCGCCATCGAGACCGCCACCGCCACCGCCGCAAATCCGCTCCACCATCGATTCATTGGATTCAACTCCCTGACAGAAAGGAACTCAACCGTCTAAAAAACGCTCGACGCCGCATCTCTCCGCCACCCTGGGGAAGCATGGTCGCATCAACCGGCGTCTATCGCACGCATTGTTAGCTTCCAACCGTTTGCTGGCAACCACCAATTCCCCTACGAACCCAAGTCTCCTTCGCCGCATCCATCAAGGCCGTCGGCGGGACGACCACGCAGATTTTGGCAAGCACACCCTCGATCGGGGCGATTGTTGGGAGATGGAATTTGTTGGCTAATCGACTGGTCGATTCTCCGCAGCTTCGGACGCCGAGCCCTCATCGGCTCGCCGAGCTTCATTCGAGCCATGTGCGGGTTCCGTTTCCAGGGCAGCCGCGAAGCTTGGATCGACCAGGGCCAGCGCTTTGCGAAGACGGATCCTCGTCCGAGAGATACTCGCATGCAACGCGTCGCGCGTCATGCCCAGATCGCTGGCGACCTCGTCAGTGCGGTGCTCAAGCAGACACACTCGCAAGAACGCCGTCCAGCCGTGCTTGCTCGTCCGCTGGCGTACTTGGGCCGTGATCGCCGCGATCTGTTTCGCACGCGTAATGGGATCGATCTTGGAGCGGCTCGCCGCCCAATCGCCTTCGACCTGAAAGGCGGGCGAGTCGGCCGCGATGGGAGTGGGATGCGGAGCCGCTTCGACCTCGTCTAACCCAAGAGCACTAAACAGCCACGCGTCGGTGGCGTTCGTGGATGAATCCTCGGGATCCGATACATCGGGGACGTTGCCAAGAAATTTCACGAAGTCGGAACCGCCGACCGCCATACCAGAAGCGTATTTGCTTCTTTGGCGAAAATAGTCGGCGACTCGCCGCTCCGTGCAACGCCGCAACCAACCGCGAAAGCTTGCCGGATCGAAGTCAGCGGCTTTCAGAGCGAAATGTTGTAAAACCTCCTGGACGATATCGCCGCAATCGGCCGAGGGCACATGCGCGGATCGGGCCATGGCGTAGATCCATGCGCCGTATTCCATGTACAAAGTGCCCCATGCGTCGGGATCGCCCGTCTTGACGCGTTTTATCAGTCCAGTGCTTGTTGATCCAATTTGGCTGGAGCTGGGATTCATCGGCGGAAACCATCCAGATCACGCAAACATCGCGTGACGGCAGCCAGCGAAATCGCGAAATGGGACCGACGGTTCACGCTGCCCCTAACATCCTTCGAGGTCCGGCTTAGCCGGGCCGACCGAACCGGGCCGAACGAGCCGAAGCCAACTTGGCCGGGCCAATCTAGCCGGCTGGAACGGCGGATGCGGCCGCTGTTTGCACCGGCACGGGCACAATCGTTCGTAGAAG
>JBJTOW010000286.1:0-2786 GCA_046074805.1 Planctomycetota bacterium
TCCCGGAGAGCCTCCGCCTCCGTTTGTGCCATATCACTCACGTATTTTCTCCAACTACGTGCGCTGCCACCCAAGTCGCTCGCCGCACAACGAGCCTATGGGGCGGGATCATCGACATCGCCATGAGAAAAATTTGCCGCCTAGGAAAAATGCGCGATCAAAGCGGATTGTGCGATTGAGGCAGGGTTCGCGGTTAAGGCGATTATTACGCGGGCAACATAACCAGTCCGAGCGAACCGAGCCTTAAGAATTCACAATCGCCGTTCGCGGTAAACAGTACGCGGTTCGCCGTTCGCGGTCCGTGGTTCGTGAACGCCCTAAGCCATCCACGATCGACGCATCCGCCAACTCGAGTTTCGCTCGCCTGAGCCTCGTGGAGCCGATGGCGGGGCACGGTCAAGTCGTTCCCAAGCGCGTCCACCTTCCGGCGCGAGCGGCGGTTCCGTCACCTGCCACTTGGGCCGCAATGTTTCGACGACGCGGTACATCGACGACGCCAAAGGCCGAATCGTCCCCGCCAACTCTTCGATTTGCTCCACCGGCGGCGTTTCGGTCGCCGCCAACGAATAGCCAACACGAGCGACCCAGTGGAACTCCCATGCGGGTGATTCGGCGATTCGTGAGTCAGTCGAATCGTTTGAACCGGACGGCGTGGACACCGGCGCAACCTTGCCCGCCAACCACCGGCCGCTCGCCACCGACCATTTGGATACCGTCGCTTTCCACCCCAGCGGCGAAGGATGGCGAACGAAATCCGGCTGGGGCGATCGCGGTGCGGACACCAGGGCCATCAGTGCCACCACGGCGACCGCGACAGTTGCCATCGCCAACAGGCCCGACCGTTCCCTCGCATTCACAACGACGCTCGGTAGACCACGGACGCTCGGCAGCCCACGGACGCTCGGCAGCCCACCTACGCTCGACGACTGGCACAAGCCTGATGGGTGCCGCAAGCTCGACGGCTGACAGGCGCCTGATGGCTGGCGGCGGCGTATCGCCGCTGTCGGCGGCGGCAAATGCCTCGTCTCGTGGCTTACGGGAGCGTTGTGGATCGGCAACGTTGAAAACAGGATCCGCTGCGCATCGAGCCACTCGTGGCAGTCAGCGCACTCGCAGGCGTGGCTGGCGAGTGTCTCGTCCGCCATCGGATCGCGTCGAGCGTCCAGGACCTGCTGCAACCGGCGTTCAAACCAATCACAGGCCATGATCGCCTCCCGAGGAAAGCGGCGAGCGGGCATTCGCGATCGTCTGAGTCAGTTCGCGACGAGCCCGATGCACCCATGTTTTGACGGTTCCAAGCGGAACGCCGAGACGCTCCGCGATCTCGGCATAACTCAGATTATCGACATGAAACAGCACGAAAGCGTCGCGGTATTCGGCGCGGAGCGAACTCATGGCCGTTTTGACGACCAATTGCCACTCCTCGGCGCCATCGGTGCGTTCCGGCCGCGATTCAGGATGTTCCGTTAGCGTGGCGGAAGCAGGGCGACGACGACGAGCTGCGAGCGCCGTACGGCAGCGATTGCTCGCGATCGCCAGCAGCCACGGTTCGAATTCCCGCGTGTCATCGAAGCGGGGCAGATATCGGCAGGCCCGGGCCAGCGTTTCCTGGGCCGCATCTTCAGCGTCTTGGCGTTGCCGCAGGAATCGCAGACAGAACGCCAAAACCCGTTCACGATAATAAGCGACAAGGTCGCTGAAAGCGGCCTGTTCGCCCAAGCGACAACGACGGACAATCTGCGTTGGATCGCCCGTCGGCCAACCCGCCCGCAACGAGTCTGGTCCGTCCCATGAGCCGCTGGTTTGTGGAGCGTCCGCCACGCATCACCGGCGGTTGAAGAATTTCTTTAGAGCGTCCGCAGCCGCCTCCCGGCTGTTCGCGGTGGAATTTTCCGACTTGGGCTGAAGCTTGCCGACTTCCTGCCGCTTCAATTCTTCCAGTTTCTGGGCGGCCGGGGAAAGCGGATCGGCCGGCTTTTTATCGCCGTCCCCAGGCTTGTCGTCCACCTTGGTCGCCTCTTGGCTACTGGCCGCTGTTAATTCCAGCCGGTCAGTTTTTTCCAGTTTGAATTGGCGAGTCTCGGTATCCGAACTGGTCCGAGGCTTCTCGAGCGAAGTGGGCTCATCCAGCCACGAGCTGACGTCAGCTTCGCCGAAGCTACTGTCGCCGGAACGCAGCGCGACATCTTTCACGCCCGTGACCTTCGGTCGCTTCTCGCCGGTGATTCCGACTTCGATCGCCACTTCGAACTCAAGCGGCCCGACCTTCAAGTGGTCGCCGAATCGCAGCACGCGGTCTCCGACGATCCGATCGCCGTTGACGTAAGTGCCGTTTTTGCTGCCCAAATCGCGGGCGATCAGCTGCGAGTCGGCGATCACCAGTTCGCAATGCCGCCGGCTAATCGCGTCGCTCTTCGGACGCAACTGGCAATCGTCTTGCCGCCCGATCACGAACGGAGATTGAACGATTTTGATTTCTTTGCCGGCACTGGGGCCGTGCATCACTTTGAGTCTCACCAACATGGCGCGCCTCGCGGATTGATCGCCAGAACTTCGAGCTTGCCCGGGTCACGATAGCATTGTTTCCAAAAATACCATGCGCGGATAGCCACCGTCAAAAAAGTTCTTCGGTTCCGCTCCGTATTCGGTCCATCGAACTGGCGACGTGTTGGATGACGACGTTTGGTCCGGGGCGTGTGGGCCTGGGCGTGTGAGTCACCGGAAAGCGAGGCGGTCACGGTCGTCGATTCGTCCACGCCTCGCCGCCAAACTTTCCGCATCCGAGC
>JBJTOW010000287.1:0-4954 GCA_046074805.1 Planctomycetota bacterium
CGACACGTGGTTCGTCGGCGGCCAACACAACACGTGCGCCGACACGATCACCTTCTTCGACCTCGACCTTGTGCCCCGTACCCATTACGCCGACTTCGAGTACGTGCAGGACACGCTGGCGCACGCCTGCGAACGCAATGCTCACGAGCGTTGCCGGCGGTTTCAATCCGCGCCGCTGAACCTGTCGTTCGCCGCCGTGCGGCGCCATGTCGAAGAGCGGTCGGAGGATTTGGCCCAGACGCGTCCCGAGTTCGGCAACGCGTCGAACGCCATGTGTTTCGTTGGTCGGCGAGCGCGAACGCGGGGCCTATACCTCGACCGCCGCAGTTTTTTGGTGTCGTACGATCCGGTCCAGGACGACGCGGATAGCTCGATCCTCGCGCGGATTCTTGGGGCTGTGGTGCCTGTCTGTTCCGGCATCAATTTGCAGTATTACTTTTCCTACGTCGACTCGCCCGGTTGGGCGTGCGGAACCAAATTGCCGCACAACGTCACTTCGCTGTTGGGAGTGATGGATGGAGCGGCCAGCGATCTACGCCCCGGCCTACCCGCGCAAGGCGTGGAAATCCATGAACCAGTCCGGCTGCTGTTCGTGATCGAAAGCACGCCCGAGCGGATTGAGTCGATCATGGCGCGTAACGAAACGGTTGGGCGAATCCTGAGGAACGGATGGGTGCAGCTTGCGTTGCTTCAACCCGAAACCAACGAGATTCTCCGTTACCGTCAAGGCAAGTACGAAAGCTACGTTCCGGAAAACGAGGAATTGCCGCGAGTGGCGACATCCACCGATTGGTATCGAGGCTGGCGCGACCACCTTGGTTTCGCCCGCATCGGTCCGGAGAAAGGCGAATGATCGCGGTCGGGGATCGAATCGTCCATCGTCGCGATCAGTTTCGTCCGCCTTCTCGATCCTGGACAGCGTTCATCCCGATTGCCATCGCCGTTAGCCGCCATTCCTATCGTGCCTTTCGTTGTGTCCTCCAAGCTTCCTTCACCCCAAGTCGTGCCCAATGCCCGGATTGGATTTAGTCTTCGAGTGCGCTGGACTGGCCGTCGTCGTCGCGCCGTTCGTGCTCGTCGCCGCCTTGGGTCTAACGGCCCTGGTCAGCAGGCCGTTATCCGAGCCGCTGGTGGGACATCTGGTCAAACTGTGCGTGGTTTTGGGCTTGCTGCCCGCCTTGCTCGTGTTCGTGTTAATGCTCGCCACGGGACAAGTCCATGTGCCGCTGGAACTCGGAACATGGGTGGAAATCCCCGGATACCACATGACGGTGAAGTTTGTTTTCGACCGCCTGTCGGTGCCGTTCGTGATTTTGTCCTACGTGCTGTGCGGAACCATCGGAGCCTTTGCCACTCGCTACATGCACCGCGAACGGGGTTTCAACCGTTTCTTTGTGCTGTTCGCCATCTTTCTCATGGGAATGGTATGGACATCGCTCGCGGGCACCATCGAGACTTTGTTCGCAGGCTGGGAGATGGTCGGGTTGTCGTCCGCGTTGCTGGTGGCGTTCTTTCACGAGCGGCCGGCGCCAGTGCGGAACGGACTTAGGGTGTGGACGGTCTATCGGATTTCCGATGCGGCGCTGTTGCTCGGATCGGTGGTGCTCCACCATGTTCGCGGCGGCGGCGACTTCGACAAACTGCTCAATGAAACCATCACGCCGTGGCCGGGTGGACAAGCGATGTTGTCGACCGAGCAGGCGATACTCGTTGGAGTTCTATTCCTGGTTGCGGCGGCTGGCAAATCGGCGTTGATCCCGTTCTCCAACTGGTTGCCGCGGGCGATGGAGGGGCCGACGCCTTCGAGCGCCGTGTTTTACGGCGCGTTGTCGGTGCATCTGGGCGCGTTCCTGTTGCTGCGCATCAGCCCGATTCTGGCGATGTCCGTCTGGTTGGAGGCGGCCGTTGTGGCGATCGGTTTGAGCACGGCGGCGTTCGCCGCTTTCGCGGGACGGGTTCAAAGCGATATCAAGTGCTCGTTGTCGTACGCTTCGATGGCCCAAGTCGGCCTGATCGTGGCGGAGATTGGAATGGGATGGGAGTACGTCGCGTTGGCCCACATCCTTGGCCACGGCTGCCTTCGCACGCTGCAATTCCTTCGCGCCCCAACCTTGCTTTACGATTACCGCGTGCTCGAAAACGCCATCGGCGCGCGTCTCCCTCGAGGCGAGCTCTCGATCGAAAGCCGGTACCCCGCGCCACTGCGGCGCTGGCTCTATCGGTTGGCTCTGGAACGTGGCTATTTGGATGTTTGGCTGGCTGACTACATCGCCCGCCCGGTGCTCGCCATCTTCCGCGCCTGCGACTCGGCGGAACGGGCCTGGACGGATTGGCTGTCGGGGGGAACATCCCGCGAGTCCGACCGTGCGTCCAACCAGCCTGGAACTTTGGAAGACCTGCTATGAGCGAGTTGCATTTCCCCTGGCTCGAACTGTCCGTGCTGCTGCCGTTGCTCGGCGCGCTGTTCGTTAGCCGGCTTCGGTCGTCGGAAGATGAGTATCGTTGGAGCCTATTTTTCCAGGCTTTGACGTTGGTTTCGGCCATTTGCGCGTGGCAGGATTTCGAGTCGTTGCATGTGTTGCGGGCGGATGACCGCTGGCACTTCCTTCAACGGATCTTTGGCCGTCCGATCCTGGTTGTCGACCAATTGAGCGCGCCGCTCCTCGCGTTGGCAGCCCTTCAGTTCCTGCTCACGACGTTCGCGACTTTGCGGACGAAGGTGAAACGCTTTTCATTCGTCTCGGCCCTGGTTTCCGAATCGCTCGTGATCGCCACATTCAGTTGCCAGGAGCCATGGGTCGTGATCGCGTTGTTGGCGGCGGCCACCTTGCCGCCCTACTTCGAATTGCGCTCGCGTGGCCGACCAACTCGAGTCTACGCGCTTCACATGTCGCTGTTTGTCGCGTTGATGGTGGCGGGCTGGTCCTACGTGACGTGGGAGGGCGTGAGCCAGGCGCACTCGCTGTGGGCGGTGATTCCACTGCTGGGCGCTGTCTTTATCCGTAGCGGCATCTGCCCCGTCCATTGCTGGATGACCGACCTGTTCGAACACGCGACGTTCGGCACGGCCTTGCTGTTCACCACGCCGATCACCGGCGCCTATTTCGCCGTGCGGATCGTTTTACCAGTGGCGCCTGAATGGGTCTTGCACAGCATTGGCATCATCTCGCTCGTGACGGCTGTCTACGCGGGAGGCATGGCGCTCGTTCAACGGGAGGCGCGGCGTTTCTTCTGCTATCTGTTTCTTAGCCATTCGGCCATGGTGCTGGTCGGCATGGAACTGGTCACTCCGATCGGCCTTACCGGCGCGTTGTGCGTGTGGCTGTCCGTCGGCCTATCGCTGCTCGGTTTTGGACTTGTCCTGCGCGCTCTCGAAGCCCGCCGCGGCCGGCTGTTCCTCCGCGACTTCCAAGGGCTTTACGACCACACTCCGACGCTCGCCGTCTGCTTCGCGTTGACCGGATTGGCAAGCGTTGGCTTTCCCGGCACGATCGGTTTTGTGGGCATGGAATTGCTCGTCGACGGGGCGGTGGAGGCGTATCCGTACATCGGCGCCACCGTCGTTGTCGCCGCCGCGCTCAACGGCATCGCCATCGTGCAAGTGTTCTTCCGGCTCTTCACGGGAACCCGACACGTCTCATCGGTGTCCCTGGGGATCGGCCGCCGGGAACGGATCGCCGTGCTCTGCACGGCCGCGCTGATGGTGATCGGCGGACTGGTGCCGCAACCCGGCGTCGCGACGCGATACCGGGCTGCCATGGAGCTGCTCCGTTATCGAGCAGATCAACTCGGCGAACCGCCTCCCCAGGAGCAAACGGGCCACGGCAGCCATTGAGGGCACCCCGTCGGCTCCATGGCCCCAACCAGCGTTTTGTCAACCGTTGGATTTCGGGATCCACCGGACCTCTCGAGCTGTGTCAACTCTCGACTTTCGCGCTGCGAAGTACTTTTAAGTCCGTCGCAACGCTTGCCGCGCGAAGGATCTGGAAATCCTTGGCGGCGACGGCGGTTACGCGCGTCACGAAGCGAATACCTCGTGGATCACCTCAGCGCCGTTGACCGTGACTAACTCGCGACGATTGTGGCGTTCGTAAAACAGCTTGTGTTGGTCGAGTCCTAGCGCTTGCAGGACGGTCGCGTGCAGATTCTGCGGATACACCGGACGCTCGACGGCCGCATAGCCGACGGGATCGGTCGCTCCAATCACTTGGCCACCACGGACTCCGCCGCCAGCGAGCCACATGGTGTAACCGGACGGCGAGTGATCCCGGCCGGCATCGGGGCCCAGCCCACCTTGAGCGGCTGGAGTGCGTCCAAATTCACCACCCCAGACCACAAGGGTCTGATCGAGCAGTCCTCGGCGCCGCAAGTCGGTGAGTAAGCCGGCTATCGGCAGATCGGTCGCGAGGCAGTTGCCGCGATGATTCTCGACCAGTTTACCGTGGGCATCCCATTTGCCGTGCCGCAGCTGAATGAAACGCACGCCCCGTTCCACCATGCGTCGGGCCAGCAGGCAATGACCGCCAAACTCAGCCGTCTCCTTTCGATCCAGTCCGTAAAGCGATCGGGTCTCCGCCGTTTCGCGGGCCAAATCGAACGCCTCCGGAGCGGATGTCTGCATCCGATAAGCCAACTCATAGCTATCCAACCGCGCCTCGAGTTCGCTGGGCGAACCACGCTCACGGAGATGCTTGCGATTCAGTGTCCCCAGCAAATCCAGTTGGTCACGGCGTTCCGATAACGGCAAGCCGGCGGGCAAGGATAAGTTCGGCACTCCGCGATCGACGCGAGTGCCCTGATATCTTGCCGGCAAAAAACCGGCAGCCCACCCCGGCTCGCGGAGCGTTTCCCCGTTCGAGAAAAAGACCATGAACGAAGGCAAGTCGCGATTCTCGCTACCGAGACCGTAAGTCACCCATGCGCCGAGGCTGGGCCGATTGCCCACACCGGTACC
>JBJTOW010000288.1:0-9448 GCA_046074805.1 Planctomycetota bacterium
CCGCTCGACCGCTGTCGTCGCGCTGACTGCCACGGCCGCAGGCACCGTCACCACAGCCGCCGTACAGGTCGCCGCCGTTCAGGCTGCCACTGCCGTTCAAGCCGCCGCGCCCGCCGCCGCGAACCCAATCGTCGCGCCGGGAGCTAAGTTGGAATGGCTGTACACCCGCGAGTTCCCGATTCGCGGTGGATTGTCGGAAGGGCCGGCTGTGGCCCCCGATGGCAGCATCTACTTCACCGACATCCCGCTAGGCGAAGATGGCGGCATGATCCTGCGGTTCGACCCGCTCACGAAGCAGACCAAGGCGTTCAGCATCGATAGCGGCAAGGCGAACGGCCTGATCTTTGATCGCCAAGGCCGGCTCATCGCCTGCGAAGGCTCGGACAAAGGTGGCCGTCGAGTTTCCCGCTGGAACGTGAAAACGGGAGAACGGGAGACGATCGCCGACAACTTCGGCGGGAAAAAATTCAACGCGCCCAATGATTGCTGCCTCGATGCCAAAGGTCGGATCTATTTCACCGATCCCCGGTATTTGGGTGATGAGCCTCGGGAATTGGAGCACCGCGCCGTTTATCGCATCGACACCGATGGCAAGGTGTCGGAATTCACGCGGGAAGTCTCCAAGCCGAACGGCATCGCGATCAGCCCGGATGGCAAGACGCTCTATCTGGCCGACCACGACAATGGCACGGACAAGATCGATCCGACCGCTCCGAAACCCAAGCTCGGACCGATGGCCATCTATGCCTTTCCGCTCGACGCCGATGGCAAAGTGGCTGGTCCGCGAAAAACGTTGGTCGACTTTGGTGACCAACCAGGCTGCGATGGCATGTGCGTGGATATGGCGGGCCATATCTACATCACCGCTCGCAGTCCCAAACGGCCCGGTGTGCTTGTTATTGACCCCACCGGCAAAGAGGTCGCGTTCATCGCTACCGGCCCCGCGAACCAATCGGGCGACGGTAAACAGCCGCTGGTCGGCCTGCCCAGCAACGTGGAATTCGGGATCGGCGACGAGGCCAACGTGCTATATGTCACGATTGACGTGGGCCTCTATCGCATCCCGCTGTTGCAAAAGGGCTATCACGCCCAGTTCGCCCGGTAGCCTGGTGACCTGAACGCTAGGTAGCCCGGTAGCCCGGCAGCCCGGCATTGGCGGAATGAAACCATGCTTGATCGCGAGGAATACGTCGAACAGGCGCACTTCTTCCGCACTCTCGCCGAGCGGATCTTGGAGAACGTTCCGCTCCAGGATCTGCTCGCCCAGTTGCGCGAAGAGTTGCTGGCGACCACCCGCCTGCCGCTCGCGGTCGGTTTCCTGCTCGATGAACTGAAGCACGCCGGGGCCATCCATTCGGCGATGGCCCGGCTGCCACACTACTTCACTCCATTCCAGACATTCATCATGCGAATGGCCGAAACCGACCGCGGTCGTTTCGACTATTCCACGGCGATCGAAGTGCTGCGGTTTGAAGCCCAGTACAAGGCCGAAGGGACCACGCCCCAAGGATTGTTCCTCTACCAATTTGAAACGCTCAGCCGGAACCGCCTGCGATACGACCACGGACTCGCCGCGATGGCTGGCGATTCGCGGTTCGACACCGCCTGGCGCGAGTGGATTATGTCGGTCCGCCGCCGCCTGGGAATGGTGGATATCGCCGATCTGATCTACGTCCGCAGCGAACACTATCGGCAGCGGCACGAAAGCGATCCCGACCAAGCCGACCGGCCGTTGCCGCCCGTTCTCTTCGGCGAGAAGGAAGGCCGTATCGCCCTGGCGAACCGCCGGAAAGATCCGCTCTTCCTGTTCGCCGCGTTGCAGCGCCATCTCGCCTACCCGTCCGTCCCCCGCCGTCGCCCAGTGAGCGATCAAGGGCAAATGCTGGCCAATCTCCATCGCAAAATCGACCAGCTCGAAATGCGCGTCAAATTGATGGAAGACGACCAACGCGGCGGCTTCGACCTCACCCAGTTCTACGAGCCTCCTGGCGGCGAATAGCTCTCGCGCGGTGTCTCTAAGTGGTCGAGCACCATGTCAATAGCCAATACTTGGGACTTTCAACTAAACTCACACGGGCGATATCCGGCCGGCCCGTACGACCTGACGAGTAACCTTGGCAAATAAAGGTCCCTACCGTGCTAATTTTCGGGTTTATAGCGACTCTAATCGGGGTAATGATTAGCCGTTTAATCAATGAGCGTGGGTTGCGGCAGCTTTCCCCTGAAGAAAAGGTGCGACTCATAGATGGATTTTCTTCGACCCGAGCCTACTCGATGATTCCCACCATCGCGATAGTCGGTCTGTTCTGGCTATTGCGCATCCAACGCCAAATCGACCCGCGAATCTCCACGATAGGATTCCTCTCGGCACTGGTCATCTTAGCCACCGTTCGATTGGCACTGATCCACCGCAAGCTACGGCAATTGGACTTGCCGCAAGCCTATCTGCGAAACTACGCGTTAGCGCAAGCGGTAACAATCCCGGGCAGCTTATGCATAGTCTATGGTCTCGCGAAAATTTTATAGCGTCGCCGGTGGCGACAATCGATCCTCGATCGCGTGAAGGACCGCATGGTCGCTTGGGTAGGATGTCGTCAAGAAGTGGCGGAGTGGAATGGGCACTTCGTCCATCCGGTAGGCGGTGCCCGGCTCGTGAACACCGTAAATAGCGGTGGTGAAAGCGACCTCGCCGGGCCATGGCGAGTCGTTACCAGGATAGTCGAGCGTGATGACGGGCAGCGTTCTCAGCCGTGCGATGGCGCGCGGTTCCAATTGAGCCACGCTTTCGCTACCCACTAGCACACAGGCGTCGACCTCGCCGCGACGGAGCACATCGTTGACCGAGTACTCGCCTGGGTTGTACCGCGGATAGCCTCGGGCCAGATTGACGCTGAAAGGGTAGCCGGTTTGCCAACACAACACGCTATCAGCCCCGGCGACGTCGCCGAGCACGCGCATGCGGCGGGCGTAGAACCGGGTGTGGCGATTGAGGTCGGTGACAAGCCGCAAGAGGGACTCGACATCGCGGTGGCCAGTACGTCCCCTACTGAGCCCCAGGCCGAAAAATATGACGCCGCAACGGCAACTGCGCATACGCTCGGCGAAAGCCTCGAGTCGTTCCAACGGAATTCCGCAGTCGGGGTCGCGGTCGAGGCGGATTCCGAGCACGAGACAGCGGAGTGCGGCGAGCAATTCGAAATCCCGGCCCGGCGCGACTTTTAAGAACGTGTCGGCCAGTTCGGAGGTTGCCGACCTTTGGACATCGATCACCGCCAGATGTTTGTTCGGCGTCCCCGGTCCATTCCAACCGCCGTAGCGTTCCAGATGGCGTGGATGGCTGACGACCGGATTGGAACCCCAGTAAATAACCAGGTCTGCTCGATTACGGGCTTCGCCCAGGCTGCAGGTGCTTTCGCCGGCTTCCTGCAAAGCGATGATCGACGGCCCATGGCAACGGGAGGCGGTCGTATCGATTGTGGCGCCGATGCGGTCGGCGAGCTGGATGGCGGCGCGTTGCCCAGGGGTGCTGCTACGGGAGAGTCCGTAGATCAGCGGCGCTCGAGCCGCGCGGAGGAGGGCGGCGGCGTTGTCAAGCGCCGTATCGAACGGCGTTTCCTGGCCGCGAACTCGGGCCACGGGCGGACTGTGGGTGTTAAGCCGTAAAAACCAGGGTTCGGCCATGCGGCAAGCATGTTTGACGCCCGCGACGCGATTATCCGCCACGGTGATTTCCAGGTCGTCGCACACGCATCCGCAAAGCGTGCAGGCCACATCGGTATGTTCACGGGCATTCATCGCGGTTCGCATCCTCGGCGCCGTAAGCTCGGTCCCGGAGGTTTCCCACCGAGCTTCATCGCATCGCACGATACCACATGCGGGTCGAAGGCGAAGTGGCCGGGGCGTACGAGTGTCTGACGCGAACGAGTGGCCGGGCCCACGGCCCGCCGACTGTCCGACGGTGCGGATCGCTCGTTCGCCTTGACCTTATCTGTCCCGGTGCTACACTTCCCCTAGCAAAGAGGTGCGAGACAGACAGCACCGTGATGGCTCGACGCTCGATCCGGAAAGGTTTTCGGATCGCGGATTGCGGGCCGCGGAGCGATCGATCGACCAACTCGGTCGTAGGGTCGTCCGAGAAAGCGTGCTCTGGGTGAAATAGCCAGGGCGACGAAGCGACGCGGTTTTGTTCTGGTCATCAGCTTTCGATCATAGCGGCACCGGACTTCCGGCGCGGTCGGTCCACGAGGGATCAGGCTCGCGACAGGCGGAACAACAGGTCCGGCTTCTTCGTTCGACCGTGATGGTTATCTTGCTCCTGGCGTGGCGGCGACAGTCGCCCGCGGTTGACGCGTATTGTTGCGCGCCCGTTCCGCGATGAAGAATGCCGGCAGTGTTTGCCGCTGTTCGAGCCGCGCTGTTGTCCGCCCGCGGTCCCGCGCGCGGATCCGTTCGTAGTTTGGGAAATGGTTCGGAATGAAGTTTGAGAATCTGCAATTGAATGGGAATCTGCTGAAGGCGATCGAGCAGGAGGGTTATCACACGCCCACGCCGATCCAGGTCCAAGCGATCCCGCACGTGTTAGGCGGCCACGACCTGCTTGGATGCGCGCAAACGGGAACCGGTAAGACGGCCGCGTTCGCCCTACCGACTCTGCAAAGGCTGCTGGAATCACCCAGTTACACGCCGCCGCCAGCGAACGACAACGGTGTCTTCGCGGCGGAAGCAAAATCGCATCGGCCGTCGATCGCGGCGCACGGCACACGCAACGCCGACCGAGTCCGTCCTGGTGGACCCGCGACGCTCAATGGCCGTACGGCTCAGCCGCGTCGAGCGATCCGCGCCTTGGTGCTGGCTCCGACCCGTGAACTGGCGGCGCAAATCGGCGAAAGTTTCGATGTCTACGGTCGACATTCGGGATTGCGCCAAACGGTCATCTACGGCGGCGTCGGGCAGGGCCGACAGGTGATGGCGCTTCGCGAAGGCGTTGACATTCTGGTCGCGACTCCCGGACGATTGCTTGACCTGATGCAGCAAGGTTACATCCGGCTGTCGGCGGTCGAGGTGTTGATCCTGGACGAAGCCGATCAGATGTTGGACATGGGTTTTCTGCCGGACCTGAAGCGGATCGTGTCGTACGTGCCGAAAGAGCGTCAAACATTGATGTTCTCCGCGACGATGCCGCCGGAAATCCGCCGCTTGGCCGACCAATGGCTACGGAACCCCGTCTCGGTCCAGGTCGCGCCGGTCGCCACGCCGGCGGCACTTGTCGAGCAATCGGTGTACATGGTGGAAACGCGGGACAAGCCGCGTTTGCTGGCCCAATTCCTGCGGGAAAAGGGCACAGGCCGAACCTTGGTGTTCACGCGCACCAAACACGGCGCCGACAAAGTGGTGCGATGCCTCGAACGGGCCGGAGTGCGAGCGGCCGCGATCCACGGCAACAAGAGCCAAAATGCCCGCTTGAGGGTGTTGGCCGAGTTCAAGTCCGAGCGACCACCGGTGCTCGTCGCCACCGACATCGCCGCCCGAGGGCTCGATATCGACCAGATCGCGCATGTCGTCAATTACGACTTGCCCAATGTTCCCGAAACCTATGTCCACCGCATCGGCCGCACCGGCCGCGCCGGTGCTCAGGGATCGGCGATTTCGCTCTGCAGTGGCGATGAACGCGAATTCCTCAAGCAGATCGAACGGCTCACGCGGGTCCGCGTCGCCGTCCGCGATTACTCGCTGCCACCCGCCGACCCGACCGAAGACGCCAGCTCAAATCGGCGTCCAAACGGATCGCCAACCGCCAGTAACAATGGCGCAGGCCGTGGCATAGGACACAACTCCGGAAGGGGCACTGGGCGACGCTCATCCAGCACTGGACCGAACAGCCGGCGGGGCGACGATCGACGCCCTCGAGAACGCGTTCGTGGCGGTGAGCAGATCCGCGGTAATGACGCGGGCAGCGCCACCGAACGAGGCCGCGTGACTGAAGGAGGCCGCGACAACAACGCGAACCGTGACCGCGTAAGAGGTCGTGATGGCGTAAGAGGCCGTGACAGCAACGGGGGTCGCGACAGCTCACGGGGTCGCGACAGCTCACGGGATCGCGATAGCTCACGAGGTCGCGATGGTGGCGCAAGCCGTAATGGCGAACGCAGTCGCGCAGGGGATCATCGCAGTGGTGATCGAGTGAACAGCGGCGAACGGGGACAATCCACGCGGGAAGCGCGGGCTTGGCCCCAAAAGCCGGTCAGTGTGAATCGCTGGTCTTGGTGACAAACGATTTTACCGGCTATCACCATGCCGCTTCGAAGCCGAGGGAGGCTCCCTGTAAGAAGACGCCTCCGGATGTGGAGAAGCCAATATCGAAGCTGGGAACGTCGGCGAAATTCAACTGATTCCCTGACAATCCTACGCCTTCCATCCACAGCATCCGATAGCCGCCGCGGATGCTCCAACGATCGGAAATCGCGTAGGAGAGGCCGAATTCCATTTCGCCCACGAACGCCAAACCGCCGTTGGATCGCGGGCACCACTCGCGGAGGAAAAACGGGGGTTCGGGATTTGGGAAATCGGTGATCGACTGGTTGTGCGTCGATGCGTTCCCATACAGCCCCACCTTCGCGCCTGCTTGCCAGCGAAGTCGACCGGCCCCGCTGTCGCGACGAACACCCAATTGACCGCCAAACAAATTGTTCGCGGTCCTCAGATCGTAAACCGCGAACGTGTCGGTCTCGTTGTCGTCCGATGTAAACGTCATTCGGTCGTAGAGCCGGACGTAGCGGACGCCCGCCGAGAACGTCAGTCCACCCCACTGCCGCAACCGATTGACTTCGATGCTGTGAAGGTCGCCAACGGCGGCAACCGAGATTTGATCGGCGTTGAAAAAGCTTATTGAGTTCAACCCGAGTGTCCCGGGCAATGATACGTCGTTATCCCCAGTCGCGACAGCTTGCTGGCCGCCACCCAGTAAGCTGAAGTAACGTGTCTCCCAGCCATCGCCCTGTTCGTTCAGAACACCCCAAGTGATTTGCGGACCGGCTTGGAACCCCAACATCACGTCGGTTGTGTTGATCAGGGTCGGTCCCGGGTAGGTGCTATTCTCGTCGACGCTGCGGATCACCACCGGTTGGTCAGACGCGGCCATCCGGTATCCGAGCAGCACTGTCTCCACCTGTAAGTACCGCGATCGCTCCGGCTGCAAAAACGGTTCGTCGCCAAATTCCTCTGCATCATCCGGTTCCAACCAATAATCGTTGGCCCGCGCAGTCGGCGTGGTCAACGTGGTCGAACACGAGAACACAAACAGATAGAGCAGGACAGCGCAGGCCGCCGTCGTAAGCCTCACGAGGCGCTTCACCATGATCCGCTCCATCGGAATTGCCGCCAAAGACTGGTTCCCACATTCCATGCGAGAACCCATGGGGGAATCGACCTTGCTCGCAGCGACCTTCGAGCCAATCCCCGGCGATCCGCTAGACAAGTCGCATTGAAGTGGCGGTTGCACCGCGAAAAACTCTCATGACGATCATTTGCATCATGCCGCAAGAAACGTTTTTCCGGTTTTTAATACCTTTAACGCCATGGACTATCACGATCGCAGCCAGCGCGTCACCCGCCGTTCGACCGCCGCGCTGCCGAGCGCTACCAAGGTTGTGGCGGCAAGTAGCAGCGCGAACGATGCCACGGCGGCGGAGGCTGGCTGAGTTGTTTCCGGAAAACGTGCGGCCTTCACCAGCGCGTGGCCCAGCCAATTCCAGAGTGGAACAAGCGCGATCATCGGCAGCTGCCACATGAAGAGCGAGAAGCTGGCATCGCCGAGTCTCGCGAGCCATCGGCACTCGAAGAATTTCGCCGTGATCCCCCGGCCCGCCACCAAATCGGCGACCACAGCGAGGAACAGCGGGGCCATCAGTCCATGCCGCAACATCAACCGTAACCAGTGCGCCGGCAATCCCAGTTGCTCCGTCCAGACCGACTCCGGAGCCGCCAACATCCATACCAACGCGACGACACTGGCGTCGCCCACCGAAAACAATCTCTTCCAAGAATTCGCGACGCCCACGTTGGCTGTCGGATTTCGGCGACGAGTAAACTCGGCGAGCAGCATTCCCAACACAAAATGCGGCAACCAGAACAGCGGATTCCGCATCACAAATTCGTTTCCGAACTGCTTCCAGAACTGAACGCCGTCGAACGAAATCTGTCGATCTTCGCCAGCGATCCACAGATACACGGCGGATGGAACGAGCGACACCAGCGGAATCATCCATGCCAGCCTTCGCTTGGCGCCAGACGATAACCGCCGCAGTCTGCCAACCGTCCAAGGAAACACCGCGTAGAAGAAGGCGACGTTCGACAATGCCCAAGTTGGAAAATTCCAGCTCAACGCGAACTCGGGGAACCAAGCCTGCGTGAGTGTCGCGGACATGGCAAACCCGATCGCCAGATAGGTCGACGTTGCGACCGGCGCCCCGAAAAAAGTGGTCGACTTCAGACCGCTGGCGAACACCCACACCAGCGGCGCGATCAGAATCAGCAGCGCGATATGCAAGGGGAACAGCCGCGTTGCCCGCGCTCGCCAGAAGACCCAAGGTTCAACGGTAATCGCGCCATCCACGCCAACGTAGAGCCAAGCGAGCGTGAATCCTGAGAGCAAAAAAAAGAGGCTGGTCGCGCAGTAACCCCGTTCGCATACGCGATCCAGCCAGCTTGGCAGCAGATCGAATAGCGGTACCGAAAACGGCGGTGGATCGGCCGCTGTGCGGCTCGCTTGATGCACCGCCCGTAGATGGAACAGATACAGATGCGCGGCGGCGAGCCAACGCAGGCCGCTGAGTCGATTGAGCGCCGCGTGGAACCATGGGTCGGACGCGGCGCGGTTCGGCGAATCAAA
The DNA here is from genome assembly GCA_046074805.1 of Planctomycetota bacterium. Taxonomy (GTDB): domain Bacteria; phylum Planctomycetota; class Planctomycetia; order Pirellulales; family Pirellulaceae; genus CAIXSC01. Next base: position 8,888 of record JBJTOW010000288.1, read on the forward strand.
CGTCGAGGTTGCGGACATCCAACGCGTGCTTTTCGATAAATTCCCGCCGCGGCTCGACTTTGTCCCCCATCAATACTCGGAACATATCGTCCGCCGCGCTGGCGTCGCGCATCGTCACTTGGACCAGCGTTCGATTGGCTGGGTCGAGAGTCGTTTCGCGCAATTCCTCGGCGTTCATTTCTCCCAATCCTTTGAACCGCACCACCTGCCAACCCTTCTTACCGGCTTCGCGAATCGCGGCTGGCAATCCCCGCAGGTCGGCGAGCGGCAATTCATTTTCTCCGCGCCGCAAGACGAACCGCGGCGCCTCGACGCCCGTTCGCTCTTGCGGAATCAAGGCTTGAATGTCGAACCCAAACGCCTGCAACTCTTTCAGGCCACCGTTGATCGTTCGCACCTCGTGCAGTTCCGTGATATGCAAGTTTCGGCCCGCCGCATTGCCGGCCGCATTAGCCGCATTCGTGGCCGCGCCGGTCGCCGCTTCTTTCGCCTCGGCCGATTCGGTGCCGGAACCGGTTTTCGACGCGCCATCGGCACCAGCCCCCTCCGAGTTTGTTACTC
>JBJTOW010000289.1:0-6642 GCA_046074805.1 Planctomycetota bacterium
GGCGAGGTGTTTCGCGAGGTCGAACGGGCTGTGGGAACACGGCCAGCGGGTCCGGACGCGGAGTTGGTGCTGCGTGCCGAGGCGTTGGCGAAGTTGGTCGATCGGCAACTTATATTGCGAAACTTAGCGCGTACCAAGGTCGCGGCGGCCACAGTGGAAGTCGATTTAATGGTATCGCGATTGAAAGAACGGTTGAAACCTCGGGGGATCACGCTGACTGATCATTTAACTTCTCAGGGCCTGGACGAGTGGGCCTTGCGCCGCCAGATCGCATGGCAAGTCAGTTGGGGACGTTACCTGGAGCGTTACCTTACCGATGAAAATTTATCTCGGTACTTTACGAAACACGCGAGGGAGTTCGACGGTTCGCGTATGCGAGTGGCTCATATATTGTTCGCGGTGCCGGCTCCCGCGGCGACTGCCGACTCCACGCCCGAGCAGCGGTGGCGGGCGCGTCAGCAAGCCGTGGAACAGGCGATGACGGCGGCGCGGGCCGTCCGGGCGGAGATTCTCGCGGGACGCCTGTCGTTTGCCGACGCGGCGCGCAAGCATTCGGTCGCGCCGACCGGGGCCGATGGTGGCGACATCGGTTGGATCGGGCGCCGCGAGCCGATGCCCGAGTCGTTTTCGCGAGCGGCATTCACGCTGAAAAGGGCGGCGTTAGCGAGCCTACAGCGACCGCCTTCGGGATACATCTGATTCAGAATATGGAAGTTATGGCGGGCGACAAAAAGTGGGCAGAGGTCCGCGGCGACGTCGAGGCCGAAGTGACTCGCTACTTGTTCGACTGGTTGGCGGAAAAGGAACGCTCGCAGGCGGCGATCGAGTTCACCGGCGCGCTGCCGCACTTCGTGCCGGGAACACGACGGTTGGCGGCGCCAGCGGACGCAACCGGTCGGTCGCAGCGGCCGGCGGCCACGCCATGACGCATGTTTGGGATGAAGCGGCGTACAAGGTCTTACGGCGCCGACTCATGGAGTGGTTTGCCGTACGGGCCCGCGATCTGCCGTGGCGGAAGACCCGCGATCCCTACCGCGTGTGGGTCAGCGAGATCATGTTGCAGCAGACCCAAGTCGCGACGGTGATTCCTTATTACGAACGGTTCATCGCGGCCTTTCCGGATGAAGCGTCGTTGGCGGCCGCTTCGGAGCAGGAAGTGCTGCGACTATGGGAAGGGTTGGGATATTATCGACGCGCCCGCAATCTTCATGCGGCGGCGAAAGCGATTGTCGCGGAGCACGGCGGAAAATTTCCGCGAACGGTGGAGGCGGTGCGAAAGTTGCCGGGAATTGGCCGGTACACGGCGAACGCCATTCTTTCAATCTCGCTCGACCAGCGCCTGCCGATCCTGGAAGCCAACACCGTGCGATTGCATTGCCGGTTGCTCGCTTTCCGTGGTGATCCGGCGACAACGGCCGCCGCGAAGCTGCTCTGGGAGTTCGCGGAAGCGATCTTGCCTCTGCGGGATACAGGCCGCTTCAATCAAGCGTTGATGGAGCTTGGCAGTCTGGTGTGCGTGCCGCGGAGTCCCGCGTGTGGCGAGTGTCCTTTGGCGGACCTGTGCCCGACGCGGCATGGCGGCTTGCAGGACGTGATTCCGGCGGCGGCAAAAAAGACACGGTACGAGGATGTGTCGGAAACCGCTGTGTTGGTGCGTCACGGAACGCGGATTCTCGTGCGGCAGTGCGGCCCCGGCGAGCGATGGGCGGGGCTGTGGGACTTTCCTCGGCACGCAACGCCGCTCGATGACGCCGTCTTGATCGAGGCAACGCGGCAAATGACCGGAGTCGACATCGAGCTCTTTCGAGAGTTGACCGTGATCAAGCACGGAGTCACTCGCTACCGCATCACGCTCCGCTGCTTGGAGGCCCGCGCGCGATCGGTTCCCGACGAATTGCCGCCAACCGTGCGGTGGGTGACGTCGGAAGAACTCCAGGAGCTGCCGCTTAGCGCAACCGGAAGAAAGCTCGCCGGACATGCTTGACGGCGTCTCGAAGCATACCCGCGACAGTGCTACACTGCGCGCTAGTGGCGGGGTGAGGCGTTCTTGTCCATGGCAGGCGCTATAGTGCGCGGGGGGGTGTGCGATGTCAATTTGTTCAGAGCGGCTCCGGGGGTGGAATTCGCGGCCAGCGATGATGGTGGCTGGAGTGGTTTTGGGGTTGGCCTTGGCGTTGATCGCGCCCGGCGACGCCCATGGTCAGTTTGAACACTTGGCGGGCCGCATTCCCGCCGACGCCAACGTGGCGGTCTTTGTAAACGGTGAGTCGATTTTCAAAAGCCCGATCGCCGAGCAACAGGGCTGGGGGAAAAACCGGCAGAAAATGTATGACGCCGGTATGGCGTTCTTGCCACCGCGAGCGCAAACCGGCGTGCTCGCCGCACATCTCGATTTGCAATTGATGTTGCCGCTGTGGGAACTGTCGCTGTTTCAATTCGACCAGGAATTCAAGGCGGTCGATATCGCTGGCCATACCGGCGGACAGCTCGACAAGATTATCTCGACGCCGGTCGTGGCAACGGGCCGCGACTCGTACATTGTTCCGTTCAGCGACTCCGTGGTCGGCATGATGATGCCCGCCGATCGGCAAAAAGTCGGCCGCTGGATTCGCGACTACTCGTCCACCCGCACGCCTTCGCTGTCGCCTTACTTGGCGGAGGCGTACCATTTCGCCAACGAGCATAAAACGCCCGTGGTGATGGCGATGGACTTGCAGGACGTGGTGTCGTACGAACACGTGTTCAAGGCGCTGTCGACATCTGATCTCACCAAGGCGATGACGATTGAGCAAATCGAGGCCGCGTCGCAGGTGATTGGCAGTCTTCGCGGCGTGATGCTTGGCTTCACGGTTCGCGACCGAATCTACGGCAAGATCCGAGTTGATTTCGCTAAGAACGCCGCGCCGCTGGAAAAGATCGGCAAGACGATTCTGCTCAACGCGCTGGCCAAACACGGGGCGTCGATCGACGAGTTCGAGCATTGGGAGCCGAAGGTGAACGGCAATCAGTTCACGCTGGAAGGTCCATTCGACTACTCGGGCGCGCTCCGGATCAGCACGCTGCTCCATCGTCCGACGACCGTGGCCAAATCGCAGATTGAAGAGACGACGACGCCAACTCCACCGGTTCCCCCGGAAACGCTAACGCGCGAAGCGTCGAAATCCTACTACTCCAAAGTGGCCAGCCTGCTCCGCGACCTGAAAATCGATTCGCGCGAACTCAAGACCTGGGGCAACCTCGCGTTGTGGATGGAGAAGTATGCGAACCGCATCGACCAGTTGCCGGTGGTGAATGTCGACCCGGAACTGGTGGAGTACGGCTCGAAGACCTCCGACACGCTGCGGCAGGCCAGTTCGACGCTGCGACGGGGCTTGGCCGCTGGTGGCCAGGCAGCCAGGAGCGTCCCAACGCAATACCAGAGCTACACCTACGGCGATGTTTACGGTTACACGTACCGCTGGGGGTTGTTTGGGGCTGGCTACGTTCCTTACGGCTACGCCAACACGGTGACGGTCGTCGATAACGTGTCGACCGAAAAGCTTCGCACCAAAGCCCGCTCGAACACCGTGAACCAAGCCGTTTCGGACGCGCGGCCGCTGGTCGAGGAATTGAGCCGGACCACGGGCGAGATTCGCAAGAAGATGTCCACGAAGTTCGGCGTCGAGTTCTGACGATGCGTCGGTTCGGGCATCCGTCCTTGTCGGCGGCTAAGGGGAGGGTTACGTTTACCGCCTGTGTCGGTAACCGTTTTCCCTCCCCAACCCGGTGCGACCAGGATTTCCATGAGTCCCGAATTGCTGGCGAAGCTCGCCAAGTACGACACGCCGACGATCTGCAACGTCATTGAATTGTTCAACGTCCGGCCGCGCAATCGCGGCTACATGGACGCTCGGATCAAGGCGAACTTCCCCGAGTTTGCCCCGGTGGTCGGTTTCGCCTCGACCGCCTGCTTCCGGTCGGACGCGCCGCCGGCTGGCGGAGACGCCTATGGCAGCATCCAAAAGCAGCTCGACCAGTTCGCTCAACTTCCTGGACCGGCGATGGTCGTCTTCCAGGACCTGGATGATCCGCCCGTTTCGGCCGTATTCGGCGAAGTGATGTGCGCGACGTACCAAGCTTTCGGGTCGGTGGGGTTGGTGACAAGCGGCGCGGGCCGCGACTTGGAGCAGGTGCGTGCCCTGAAGTATCCCGTCTTCACCGGCTCAACCATCTGCTCGCATGGCTACTGCCACATGCTGCACCTTGGGCTTCCTGTCCGCGTGGGCGGATTGATGGTGTACCAAGGCGATTTGCTGCACGCCGACGCGAACGGCGTCACAAACATCCCGATCGACCTGGCGAAAGATGTCGCCGACGTCGCCGATGAATTCATCGCCGCTGAGGCGATCATGCTGGACTATGTGAAGGCCCCCGGCGAGAAGTCGCGGGCGAAGTACGACGAGCTGCGCAAGGAGTTCCAATCTGTCGTTAAGAAACTGACTGATCGCGTCGCGAAAAAGTAAACGCGTACCGCGTGAGTTGTGGTATTGCGTGAGGATCGTCGCCGAGAAGGCGGCGATGCCGCGAACGATCGGACGCTGGATCGTTGCGCGGGAAAGCTCGGGGCCGACTGGCCTCGGGCAGGTTATGAAGTTGCATTGCCTGTTGGTCCCATTGTTGGTCCAACTGTTCGTCCCACTGTTGGAATCGTAGTGAGAATTGTCATGGCAGTCACCGCCGAATCGATGGTCGCTTGGACGCGTGCTTTATTGGGAAGCGAGGGTTTCCCCGATCTATCGTTAGAGCAGTATCTTGCGGAAATCCCGACTCTGGAATCGCTGGGCCATCTGCCGGCGGGAACAGTCGTGCTGATTCGCGGCGATTTGGATTGCAAGCCCGGGGCGGCGGTTGGCCAAGGCGATATTCGGCTGCGGAGCATGCGGGAGACAATCGAGTTCGGCCGCCAGCGTGGCTGGAAGCAAGTGTTGTTTGGACACATCGGTCGCGATCCAGCCGCGACACTCGACAAGGTCGCGAAACGGCTTGGCGAGATCATCGGCGCCGCCGTCCCCGTCGTGAACGATTGGCTTGATCCGACGACCAACACGATTCGAGCTGCGGCTGCCGATCAGATTCATGGGGCGGCCAACGGCGGCGTCTTGATGCTGCAAAACTGCCGCGCCTACGACATCGAACGCGTGCTGTGGAAGGCCAAGGACGAGGAGCTTGCCGGTTTGTCGAGCGGGCTGGCGGCGGTCTCGAACGCGTTCGCCAGCCAACTGGGCGGGGTGTACGTCAACGAGGCGTTTTCGGCTGGCAGTTTGGATACATCCGGAACCGTGCTGCCGTCCTCGATGAAGCACGTCGCGCTCGGCAAGTATGTCCGAGAACAGTTCTCGGGGCCGATGCTTCGATGCCTCAAGGCGCAGTTGGTTGTTTTCAGCGGACTGAAAGCGGATAAGCTCGACGACATGGAGGCGATTATCCGCCGTGGGCATGTGAAGAAGCTATTCGTCGCCGGTTCGCTGGCGATGTCGCTGAAGAAGGCCGACGCGCAGCTCGCGGGCGGCGATTTCCATATTGGCATGGCCGAAGATCCGGCTCTGAGCAAAGAGCCGTTCCATGTTCCGGCGAAGCGGCTGGAACAGGCGAAGCGGTTGCTCGTCGAGGGCCGCAAGGCGGGAATCGAATTCGTCCTGCCGTGCGATTTCACGTTGCTCGACGGCACCGTTTCCGAGACCGTTGGTCCGGGCAAAGCCCAGGGCGATATCGGACCGAAGACGAACGAACTGTTTGCGCGGAAGATCGACGATTTCATCGCGCAGCATCGCGCCGGCGTGAACGGCTCGACGAGCGTCGCGTTCCACAATGGCGTGTTCGGCAAGTTCGAGGAGAAGCCGTTTGATCGCGGCACGGCGACATTCGTGCCGGAATTCAAAAAGATGCGGGACGCGGGCGTGGAAGTGTACGTTGGCGGCGGCGAGGGCGGCACGGCTCTGGAACAATATGGCCAACCGGACTGGGTGACGCATTGCTTCACTGCCGGCGGCACCGTGCTCAACGCGCTCGGCAGCGACCCAGTCCCGTACCTCGTGGCTCTCCGTATGGCTGCTCGACAAGCCTAAGCGGTGAGCGTCTCGCCAGCGAGTTTATGAAGTATGGCGACGGATGGATTGGCCGTCTCGCAACCTTTGGCGGGCGGACTTTGGACATCAGAACCCGAATCGCAAGCGAGGGCCGTCAATCTCAACCAGAGGCGCCAGTTTTGAAGTCGCACGTTTCTCCCGTACGACGGACTTCCGAGTCCGTAGCGGCGGCGTGGAACGGCCCTAAAGATTTTTCGTCCCCATTTTTTCGGACACGCGACTCCATCGAGCTCTACTGGGCCAAAGGCCTAGCCGTTTGCCTAGCCTAGCCCAACGGACTGGGGCATTCGGCGACTTCGAGGCGAGGCGACCTCTTATCGCGTTCGACAGCCGGTTTGCCAAACGTGGGCGGCGCACATACGATTCCGCCGCCAACCGCTGCTCGACTGTGAATCACCGCGTGCCGCGATGCGGGCCTCGCGATTCTTGGCCGTGTCGTTGGCAGCCTGGGTCTGCGGACTCGGCAAGTTCGCGCAGTGGCTGTTTGTCCGACTCAACCGAATTCCTCGAGGAAGGC
>JBJTOW010000290.1:0-2788 GCA_046074805.1 Planctomycetota bacterium
CGGCCAGCGGCACACGGGCCGGCTGCATCCGCGGGCGGGCCGCGTCGGGGTCGTGGAACCATCCGGGTGGATAACGGTGCTCGGGCGCGACGTACGCCAGCGCGATCGGGAAGCCCTCGACATATTCAACACCCGGAGTCGGGGCGTATACCGGAAGATCAGGCGTCGTCCGCCGAACCCGAGTCGCTGGCGGAGCGTGAACGTGCGGCATCGGTTGCGGCGGCACCACCTCGACCGGCGGTCCGTTGGGAACCGGCTGGTAGCCGTACAAGTTCGCTGGAGCGCGTCCGCGTCCGAGCGTTTGGGCGGACGCGTAACCGCTGACCACGAGCGTCAGGGCAATCGCCAGCCAAGGAACGCATTTCATCGTGAATTCTCCTCAAATCGCATCCTGGTCGTTCTTACGCGGCGGCACTGTCGGCTAGCCGCCAGTCGCCATGAACTTTCTGGGAAACCATTCCTCACCTTCTAGCGGTCGGCAAATGAAAGCCGCCCGCTTTCGAGCAACTTGCGACTTGCGGGTGACTGGCGCGCGATCTAAGTTGCCGGAACGGGATGCGAAAACCTTGCGGATTGCCTATGAATGCGCTGATTCTGCCAACGGCAACGATTGCGGCGGCCGTGCTGCTTGGCTGGCTGGGACTCGCCGCGCGCGGCACCACCATGCTGTACGCCTGGTGTTGGGCGTGCGTCGCGGCGACAGGAATCGCGGGCGTCGAGTTCGCCGTCACGCTCCCCGAGGGATTCGCCCTGATATCGGACGCCAGCAAACCGGCCCGCTACCTGGCCGCAATCCTGCTGTTCTGTCCGCTTATGTCGGCGCTCGGCTCCAAGCGCCCCCACGAACAAGCGTGGCAGTGGATTGTGCTGTCGCTTTGGGGAATTCTCTCCCTGCCCGCCTTGGAATGGCTCGCGCTGCGCCGGGCACCCGCACTGGAGATAAGCGGTGTCCGCGGTTGGTTTCTCTTATTGCTCGTTGGTATGACCGCGATTCACTGGCTTGGAACCCGCATCACGGTGGCGGGCGGACTGCTGGCCGCCGCCCAGGCCTGCGCCCTCTGGGAATGGCTGCCGTTCGGCGGAACTCCAGTCGAACCCTGGATCAGCCAAACATTACTGCTGGCAGCACTCGCCGCCGGCTCGCTCGCGTTGCGTCACCCAGGCCCTTCCATGATGTCATCCGGTGGCGGCGACGTTTCTGGAACCGGCGAAAGTGGCGGGGACGAGCCACGCGACGGGCTCGTCAGTCCATCCAACGCGGAATGGGAAAGCGCAACCGCCAGGGATCGGGTTTGGCAAGACTTCCGCGACCGCTTCGGAACGCTCTGGGCGTTCCGCCTGATGGAAAGGGTTAACTCGGCCGCCGCGCTCGCCAACTGGTCCGTTCGCCTGGGATGGAATGGATTCCAGACGCCCCATCCGGATGGTGAAGAAGCAGTCGCCGCGTCGACGGCTAATGCCTGGGACACCGGCGCGAATCAAGTCCTGTGGAATCTCCTCAGGCGCTTCGTTTCAACCACTTGGTGTCAAGCCCGAGGCTGGAAGCCCCCCGATTAAATACAAAATGCGACGCGAAACGCTCCTTCAGCTCAGCGATTGTCCGATACGACCAGCTGACAGCCCGTCGCCCCATGCTAGCCGTTCATCACCTGTGGGTCGAACAGTAAAGGAAAGAACGGCCCCTGCATCGTCTGGCCGCGCGGGATCGGCGGAACGCCCCGCAACATCGGCTCGTCGCTGTCCGAACGTACGCCATCTAAAAAAACGTTGATCACCGCCGCACGCCGCGGCATCTCGGTGCGGTTGGCGAACGAGCCATGGACCATCAACGGATGATGGAAGACGCACTCGCCCTTCTTCAGCTCCACAGCGACGGGTTGAATGAACCGCTCCCACTGGGCGGGCGTGAGCACTTCGCGGATCGCCTCCATGTTTCCCGCCAGGCCAGTGATCGGAAGCAAATCCCAGCGATGGCTGCCCGGGACATAGTGCACCGCGCCGTTGGCGACCGTGCTGTCGTCGAGACCAATCCAGCAGGTCAAGTGCGCCATCGGCTTGGTGCGCGTCCAGTAGGAATAGTCCTGATGCCAAGCTACCACGCCCCCATGCCGCGCTGGTTTGCAAAACAATTGGTCATGCCAGAAGCGCACACGGCCACCCAGCAATTGGCTGGCCGCGACCGTGAAACGCGGATTCCACAAAATGTCATGAAATCCCGGCTTGATCCGCCAAGCCCCGAGCGCGTGAAACAACACCTGGTTCGGATCGCCCGACTCATTGGTGTGATACTCGTACCAAAGATCCGCTCCGTCGTGCCCTGGCGTGAAAAACTCCTGCAATTCCGCGCGAAGCGCCTCGACTTGCGCGTCATCCAACATCTTGACGCCCGGCAAATAGCCGTTTTCCTCGTAAAACCGAACTTGGTCGTCGCTCAATCGCAAGCCTCGCCACGCCTCCGCCGTCGCCGGCATGCGAAACAAATCCCCAGCGAACCCATGCCGAGTCGAAAGATCTAGCGCCATGAACACGTGCCTTAAAAAAAGGGGGGAGAGTTGCGGGTTCCGCGTCGCGAGTTGGGGAGGCGGTTTTCAGTTTTCAGAGTGGGCGTTGGACACGAAGTTAGGAATCCGGCCGTAGCACACCGGCGAATCAAACGCTTGCGTCGCGTTCGATCCCCATTCACAGGCACACAAGCCCGTGACCCGTGCCCCGTGACCCGTGGCCCATGACCCGTGACCAATGACCAAGCGCAACCAACAACTCGCCCGCCTCAATGATTGCTTACCCT
>JBJTOW010000291.1:0-5168 GCA_046074805.1 Planctomycetota bacterium
CTGGCCTAAATCCCCGGCGGAATGTAGTTTAGAGCGCTGAGCGGGCAATGTTCGTTCGGGGTTTCGCAGTTCACGAGTATTCCGATCATGGTTTCAGTCAATCTTCCTGACGGCAGCAGCAAGGAATTCGCATCGGCGGTAAGTGTGCGGGAGGTGGCGGCGGCGATCGGACCCCGATTAGCTCAGTCGGCTATCGCCGCTGTGGTCGACGGCCGCGTCGTTGGGCTCGACACACGCTTGCCGGGCGATGGCGCGGTCGCTGTGCGGATCCTCACCAGGAAAGACGGCGAGGCGTTGGCCGTCATGCGCCACTCGGCGGCCCACGTGATGGCGCGAGCGGTGATGCGTCTGTTCCCCGGCGTGCAGTTAGCGTTCGGACCGACAACCGAGGGTGGGTTCTATTACGACTTCGCTCTCGAGCACCCACTGTCCGAAACCGACTTCCCGGCGATTGAGGAGGAGATGCGGAAAATCGTGGCGGCCGACGAGCCGTTCGAGCGAATCGAATCCAGCCGCGACGACGCGCGGCGGGTGTGCGCCGATCTCGGACAGCAGTTCAAGGTCGAACACATCGAACAGGGTTTGGCGGAATACCCGACCTTGTCGTTCTACCGCCAAGGCGAGTTCCTCGATTTATGCCGGGGACCGCACATTCCGTCGGCCGGCGCCATTGGAGCGTTCAAGGTACTGTCGGTGGCCGGCGCCTACTGGAAAGGCGACGCCTCCCGCGAGCAACTCCAACGGCTCTACGGAACCGCGTTTTTCACGCAACAAGAGCTCGATTCCTACCTCGCCAAAATCGAGGAGGCGAAAAAACGCGACCACCGGGTGCTCGGCAAGCAGCTCGACTTGTTCACGATCAGCCCCACGGTTGGCTCGGGCCTGATTCTCTGGCTGCCTAAAGGGGCGACCGTTCGAAATCTGCTCGAAACATTCACCCGCGAGGAGCTTGTGCGGCGCGGGTACCAGACTGTGTACACGCCGAACATCGGCAAGGTCGATCTCTACAAGACCTCCGGACATTATCCCTATTACGCCAAGGACATGTTCCCATCGCTGGTGACGACGGAGGGAGAAGAGTTCATTCTCAAGCCGATGAATTGTCCGCACCACGTGATGATCTACAAGTCGCGGCCGCGGAGCTACCGCGATCTGCCGTTGCGGCTGGCCGAATTCGGCACGGTCTACCGCTACGAGAAATCGGGGCAATTGTCGGGGATGACGCGGGTACGCGGATTCACCCAGGACGATGCCCACTTGTTCTGCACGGATGACCAAGTCGCGGGCGAGTTCCGTGGATGCCTGGAGATGACGCAATTCGTGCTGAAGTGCCTGGGGCTAGAGAACTACCGCGTGCGGCTCGGATTCCGCGATCCGTCGAGCGACAAATACGTCGGGGCGGCCGAGCAGTGGGAGCGGGCCCAAAGGTCGATCGCCGACGTCTGCCGCACGCTCGGAATCGAAGCGTCGGAGGAGCCGGGCGAGGCGGCGTTCTACGGGCCGAAGGCCGATTTCGTCGTCACCGATTGCATCGGCCGCGAATGGCAGCTCGGCACCGTCCAGTTGGATTACAACTTGCCGAGCGAGAGCCGCTTCAACCTGGAATACGTCGGGGCGGATAACCGCATGCACCGGCCGGTAATGATCCACCGTGCGCCGCTCGGGTCGCTCGAACGGTTCATCGGCGTGCTCATTGAACATTTCGCCGGCGCGTTCCCGCTGTGGTTGGCGCCCGAGCAAGCCCGGGTGATCACCGTCAGCGAAAAGTCGGAGGAATATGGCCGCCAGGTGGAAAACCAGCTCCGCGAGACTGGCTTCCGGGTGAGCGGCGATTATCGGCCCGAGAAACTGGGCAGCAAAATCCGCGACGGCCAATTGGAGTTGATCCCGTACATGCTGGTTGTCGGACCGCGCGACGCGGAAAACGGCACTGTTTCCGTGCGGGACAGGATCGACGGCGATCTCGGGGCGATGCCTTTGGCCGCCGCCGTCGAGCGGCTGGGCGAAGAGGTGCGGTCGCGGCGAGTGCGGCGGACGTTCAGCGGCGATGCCGGACTGGGTGAGCGGGGAGCCGCGAACGAATATTGAGGGTGTGGGGGGAAAAACAGTCGGGGAGAACTAATCCGGCGAGGAAAAATACGCCGACAAAGATTGACGGCTGCCTCGCTTGTCGGGAATACTCTGGCCTAAGTGTTTCCTCTCGAGCCCTTTTTGTGAAAGGACCTATGTCCACAGATCGCGACCAGAACCGAGTCAACGAGCAAATCCGGATCAGCCCCGTGCGGGTGATTTCCCACGAGGGTCAGCAACTTGGGATTCTTCCCACCGCCGAAGCATTGCAACGCGCGCGGGAATTGGGCCTCGACTTAGTCGAAGTGGCCCCAACCGAGCGCCCGCCCGTCTGCCGAATTATGGACTTCGGCAAATTCAAATACGAAAAGAAAAAGAAGTCCCATCAGCACGTCCACCAAACGAAGCTGAAGGAAATCCGGCTCCGCCCCAAGACGGGCGATCACGACATCGAGTTCAAGGTCAAGCAGGCGATCGGCTTCTTGCAGCACAAGGACAAAGTGCAAATCTCGGTCGTGTTCAAAGGTCGCGAGAACGCGCATATCGAAGAAGGCAAAAAGGTGCTCGACGCCGTCATCCAGGAATTGCTCGAGTACGGCAAGCTGGAAGGCGCGCCCTCGAAGCAGGGCACGCGGATGATGTGCACCATCGCGCCGAAGTAGCCGCAGTCATCGGGCTTCGGCCGCGTCGCCCACTGGTTGTCACGGCTCGAAAATCAGGAAGACGGATTCCGACCGAATCGTAGCGAGTCGACGGTCGGGATGCGGTTCATGAGCAGTGCGCCCGTGAGGCAGCCGAGGGCGGCCCCGAAGAGCGTATCGCTGGCGAAATGAGCCCCGGCCTCGATGCGTTGGCATAAACAGACGGCGGCCAGGAACGCGAACCACCAGCGTCCTCCCGGGTGCAGGACGCTCAAAGCCACCGTCAACCCGGCGGCCGTGGCGGAATGCGCCGACGGGCACGATTGAAAGTTCCGCGTGAACGGTTCCGCCGCGAACCGCTCGGAAAACAGCGGAAACCAGGCGACGAATGTGCTCCACGAGTCGCCCGTCAAATCGGCCGACGACGGACGCTGCCGCGCTACGACCAGCATCTTCAACGCGTTCGCCGCCAGTCCCGAACCGTAGGTCGCGGCAAGCAGTCGCGGGAGATGCCCGCGTCGGGTCCGATCGCAGAAAAACAAGGTGATCACAATCGAAAGCACGCCTGCGCCGTGCGAGTAAACTTCGGCGAGCGTTAGGAACTTCGACATATCTCGCGGCACAGCGCTGCGGCCGCTGGCCGGATCGGGGCGGCAACGCCGCGCGATCGCCGTATCCCAGGGCAGGACCGCCACCGCCAAAGCCGCTAAGACCACCGCCGCGATCGCCCATTCACGGCCCGCCACGTATGTCGGTCGCCCCATGCTGCCCTGAGGGCGAGTTTCGCTGTTCATCGTGTGGCGTGTCCTGAAGAAGCCCCGTGAGGTACGGTGCCGCGAACCGGATGGCCTGACACCGCGCCCGTTGCCGATGGCCACTGCGGCGGATTGAACTCTCATGGCGGCATGAGTTTAGCAGTTTCGCGAGAGTGGCCCGATAGCGGTTTCCGGTCGACCTGAATCCGCCCCTCGGCGCCGTGTTCCTCTCACCGCCGGCCGTTCTAACTGCTTATTTTCCGCAAAGCGATGCCAGAAGCCTGCGGACTATTTGAAAGATTTCTTCCACCGTCTGCTTGCTTTCTGGCGACCCGAGAGCCATACTTCTGCCAGTGGGAGAATTAGAGGATTGCGTAGATTGGGTGTTTTGTGGCGAGCCTTTCCATGATTGTCGACGATCGAAGATCGCGATTGTTGGAACTCGTCCGTTTGCGCGGTTTCGCGGCCTTACCCGATTTAGCCAATGAGTTGCAAGTTTCCGAATCTACCGTGCGGCGCGATTTGGACTACCTGGAGGAGTCGGGGAGCGCGAAGCGAACGCACGGAGGCGTGTTCTACACGGGGCCTTCGCCTAAGTTGCACGATTTCGAGCAGCGTCAGGCGGCGAATTGGGATCGGAAACGCGGAATCGCCCAAGCGGCCGCTGGGCTCATCGAGGACAACGACACGGTGGTGCTCGGAGGAGGCAGTACGGTCTACGAGCTGGCTCGCCTACTCGTCGGACGCCCTCTGCAAATCGTCACCAACTCGCTGCCAATCGCCAACCTGTTGACGTCCAGCGACAACGCGGACTTGGTGATGATTGGCGGCTATGTGCATACGCGGACCGGGGTTTCGGTGGGACCGTACGCGGAGCAGATGTTGGCCGAACTGACGGCGCGCCGCGCGGTTATCAGCGTGGCCGGTGTCACGGAAAAGGGCTTATTCAATAGCAACTTGCTGTTGGTGGAAACCGAGCGGGCGATGATGCGGGCCGCCGACGAGGTGATTGTGGTCGCGGACAGCACGAAATTCGGCCGCACGAGTCTCGCGCGGCTGTGCGAGCTTGGCGACATCGACACTCTGGTTGTCGACAGCGGTCTGGCCGAGGAATGGGTGGACCGGTTTTCACACGCCGGTGTTCGCGTGGTAGTGGCCGGCGCGTCGACAGTGCCCGACCACCGCGCGGCCGAATCCACGACGTGAGGATAAAGGAGCAATAGCCATGGACAAATTGAATATCGATCGGTCGGCAATCGAAGCGATTGTGCGCCAGTTGGTGCTAGGCAATCCGCCGCCGCGAACCGCCGCCACGGCCTCAGCCCCTTACCAGCCGAATTTGGTGGTGAGTATTTCGGCGCGGCATTGTCATTTGACGGACGAGCATGTCGAGATCTTATTTGGAGCGGGCAAAAAATTGACGCCCGGCAAGCCGCTCTTCCAGGACGGTTTCTACGCGGCGGAAGAGACGGTCATGATTGTTGGTCCACGGCGGCGTATGTTGCCCACGGTGCGGGTGCTCGGACCAACTCGGCCCGCCAGCCAAGTGGAACTGGCGTTCACCGATTCTATCTCGCTGGGAATCGAGGCCCCGGTCCGCCACAGCGGCAAGATCGAGGGCACTCCGGGGTGTGTGCTGGTCGGGCCTAAGGGGGTTGTCGAACTGACTCAAGGGGTGATTCGGGCGGCGCGACACGTTCAC
>JBJTOW010000292.1:0-6734 GCA_046074805.1 Planctomycetota bacterium
GTCTTCTCAGGCCATCGAGTTCGAGCACGGAGACATGTCTGCTTAAGAGGAGTGCAGCCTCATCATCGATCGACGTAAACTCTGAAATCGTGTCGTAGTCGTGGTACTCCAAAATATCTTCAGCCATCTCTATTGTTAGTCGTATCGCGTCATTATTGTCGATGTCGTCCCGATCATTGTCGTCATAATCAAATCTTCTCATAGTTGTTATCCTCTCACAGCTAAAAATAAAGGTGTGAAATCCTTCCACAACTCAGCCAAACGCCGTTCATCTGCACTCATATCTACATCCTCGTATTTTCAAAGTGGCGTAATTGGATGAATCTCTTTATTTATCCATGAGCATGAGCGGCGCCTCACGCGTTGTTCACATCATTTGTGCTGGTTACGGTATAGCGTGTACTCGAGAATACGAATTTACTCTAAAGTGCCTGCGGTCCTCAACTAGATTACTCAAAACGGAATATCGCGATCCACGGGCTCACCCAGGGCGTTGCTTCGAGAAAACGTTCGCCCCCAGGCACCTAAAAGGCGTTTCGCCTTGCGTGCCGCAGTATTCGCGGTGTTGTAGGGGCCGTAGGCCTGGGTGACTCTTCCCTGCGAGTTGACCTCGATCGAAGCCATTTCGGCGGCATAATCATAATGAAACAGGAAGGACTGTCCGGTGCAGGCGCGATCGACGTTACTGGCAATGCAATGGCCCATCAAGAGGCCCTCATTACGCACCGCGCCCGCGGTGTCGAGAAACCGAAGTCCCGTTTGTGACGGGAGTGGCACGGGTGGAACAGCCAGCGGTTGGTCATTAGTATCGATGGTTGCAGAGCGATGTCGCTGAGTAGCCAACAGGCGGTGATATCGAACGGAGCGATTTGCTAGGCCGACGATGTTGCCTGAATGCCCTTCGGGGTAATCGCACAAATATTGAACAAACGCCCCCAAGTCGACCGTTCGTCGGGGGGAAAACACTCGCCGCAACTCATGGCCGACCCGGGCCATAGCCGTCAGTATCTCTGGGCGAGAGGCGAACTGAAAGACCCGATGGTGGTGATGCGGTTGACGTTCCATACTGAGCAGCAGGACACTCAGTTCGAGACGGTCGAGCATCGGCCGTGCCAAATGCACCTTCGCCAGTTGTTGACAGACGAGCGTTGGCGAAACGCCGCCGGGGAGTTTGTTTAGCGTCACGTTCAAGGCCGAATATGTGCGGTCGGTGTCGGAAAACAAAGACCGCCACGATTTCAGCCGCTGGCAGGCCCGGAACATGGCGAGAGCACTACTTCCGCCCTCTGAATCTTTGTCGGACGATGCAGCGAAGGTCTCAGTGTAATGACGCCGCAGACTTTCTCCGAAGAGGTTTACGGCGACCGCCGCCGCACGGTATCGCTGGATGTCGGCGAGCAGGTGTCTGTCGGCGAAGACGTAGAAATCGGGATCCTGCACGATTTCGGCGGCGTGCCTGCAGGCGGCAAACACGGCCCGTTGCGTCTGCAGAACTAACGGGTCGACATGCGTCGCAAGCAGGCGCTGTCGCTCGTTTCCCACAACCCATGCGATCGATCGTCGAGCCTGAGCTTCCACCCACGCCTTCAGACGCCAATGCGGTGGGGTTGGCGAACGAGGCGCCCAGCGGGCCAAGCTGAGATGCGCGACCCAGTCAATCAGCCGACGCAGGTCGAACAGGCCAAAACAGCGTACCGTGCCGACGTCGTCTGGATCCTCGGGGACGACCTGCCAGCATGCATCCAGCAGATTGACTCGCACTCGTTGGCGATCAACGCCTCCATCCAGCACAAATCCCTGTGCCGTGGGCTCGGCACAATAACGACGTTTCGACGAATTGTCGTTCGTTGCGTCCGTCACAAAAATGCTCCACAATTGCCTATAGTCTAACCCGTCGAGGCTCGTCGCAAACACCTTTACCGCCAAGTGTCTCCCTTGCCGTCGGGCAAGAATTGGGCTTTAATCCTACGCCGTTCGAATGTTCCCGCCCGCTTTCATTTCGTCAACGCTTCTGCCTTGACGAATAGGGTCGTCGGAGCAGCAGTAAAGTATCGGAACAAGGCCGGGCAAAGCCAACCCTCTGCCTGTGGTTGCTCCGTCCGATACCAATTTCCGCCCATCTCTGCCCGAACCCACGTCAACTTGCGTTCGAACCCCGGGAATGGCTCGGCGGAGAACAAGAGCCGAAATCCCCGACGAGCATGCGGAATGGCCTGCACCAGATCGTCAATCATGGCGGGCACGCCGTTCACAAAAGGCTCTTGCACCAATCCGGTCCGTTCGTCGTCAAAGACCCAAGTTCCGGCATGCCAATACGGGGCGATGATTTGAATCTGATTCTGGGCACTGGGCGGTGACAGTCTCGCTGGAGCCGATTCGTCACCGTCAAGATCGAGCGCCTTCATCAATCGCTGTTCGGTCTGGACTCCGACCATGCGGGCGACTTCGTCACCGTTTTGAAAGACAACAAAGGCGGGAATGGAGTCCATGTGAAGCCGGGCTGCCAGCTGCGGAGCCGCATCCACGTCCAGTTTCACGACCACGGCCCTGCCTTCAATTTTCTCCGCCAAGGCTTCAATGAGCGGGGCAACTCGCCGGCAAGGCGGGCACCAATCCGCATAAGCCTTCACAAGGACCGGCAACCGGCTGTTCAACACGACATGCTCGAAGTTCGATTCGTTGACTGACAACATACGTCTTGCTCCTGTGACCACTGACATGAATGAAGGAGATCCCGAAGCCGTTGCAACGTCGTGCCGGCCTCACGAAATAGATGGCGTACTCCGGCGATGAAAGTGGAAATCACATTCTTGAGACAATGTCGCTGATCGCCGGTTCCGCCAGCCAGAAGTGCTTTCCCCCACCTTGCGCAAGTACTTGCCTCAGTTCCACGCCACCGTTTGCTCAGCTTGCCAACGACGGCAAATACGCTTGAGAATGAACGAAGATTCTTCGAGCCGGCCACTTCGTACGCTCGACCAGATCGTCTAAATTTTCAGCAAGAGCTTCGGTGAAGAAACGGTCAGCTACCAGCAGATTTCCCGTAACTTTCGACGTCTCACGACGCAAACGGAGAAAGTACGACCGTAGGAATCGCTGGGGTCCACGTCGAACCGTCGTCTCCAAGTAGCTCAAATCGATGCTTGCATAGTTCATGACTTTGCTCCTGATTGCAACATCTTGGGGTAACTTACGGTGTCGCCCCTCACTGAGTTCTATACGGATTTCGGTTTCCTACTCCCACTTATTCTTCTGAACTCACCTCCAACTGCGGCAACTCCAAGGTGCCGCGATACTTCGCCAATGCGTTCGACGCTCGGCGTGAGAGAAACCGCAACACTTCGAGCCCCAGGCACTTGCACCGATGTCGACTGAGGGCCTGGGCCACGTCTTCCGACAGGTGTACGAGTCCGTCCAGGACAAGTTCGCCTCGGTGAAGAGTCAGAGCCTTCGCCACGTCCACGCCCAGAGTCTGGACGCCGTTGAGCGAGAGCAGGCGAGGGAAGCGGCCGAGAATCTTTGCAACCTCGGCGGAGATCGTCTCGAGCCGATCCAGTTTCAGGCACGCGCCACGAAACCGGCTCAAGACCCGGGCGGTGGTTGGGGAGAGTCGCACTATACCGAGGCTGAGAAATGAGACTTCGGACTCGCACAAGATACGGAGCGTCTCCGGCGGAACAACCTTCACCGAATCGAGAAAGAGAATGTCCATGCCGCTGCGAGCAATGACCTTCGCCGCTTCGGGAGTCATCTCGTCAAAGGTCCAGAGGCTGAACCCGGCGATCTTCAGGACGGGGTACTTGTCGAAGAAGCGGAGTAGTTCTTCGGCGGTTTCGGCATCCAAAACGTTTGAAGGCGTGGGAAAGTGCATTAGCATTTGAGCTCCTGTTCGAACGACAGTCGGTGTTGAGCGGCGAATTGCAACGTCCAACGAGTAAGGCGACTTACACGTGCTACTCCGGAAACGCTTTTTTTCGAAATCGTGTCGAAGCCCCGTCCGCGACACGCTGCCCGGGGGCCTTCTCGGGGTTGACCCTGCGCGGATTTCAAGATATCGCGTTTCCGCTTCCTGCGCCACTTGCCGCCACCGTCCATGAAGGGCGCGTGCGCATCGCGAAGTCGTCACTCGTGGGAATCAATGAGACGGCCGAGGTTCAGATCGCCGCTTGTGTGACACCACCCAGGATTGGTGCAGTTGATCAAAACGGATGACCATCTGAGGACACGAAAAGTATGCCGAACTACTGCGACAACTCCGTGACGATCGTCGGGGATCCGTACCAGGTGGGGCAGCTTCGGGACAGGATGACGTGCCATGGAAGACCGGGGTTCTTCTTCGATGTGATCATGCCTGAACCCGAACGGATCAAGAACAGCGACCAGTGCCTGGAGTGGCGGAATCAGCACTGGGGCGATCCATACGATGGAAGCGATGACTACCGGGAAGTCGAGTATCTCCCAGGAACGTGGAAGCTAACCTTCACCACGGCCTGGGAACCTCCGCTTCCCGTTTATCGACGGCTGTGCGAAGAGTATCACGGTGTTCGCATCGAGTTTTTCGCCGCAGACGGGCAGACGGATTGGATCGGCTCGGGCTGGGCGGAGTGGAGGAGTTCCCCAAACGCTGGAACACCAGCGGTGGCCAGTGACTACGACCGATTGTTGCGCAACATCCAGGAGCGAGATGATGGGGCACTCTGGTATGGCAACGACGCTGGGAACGGGTTCTGGCTGACACCCCGCGACTGTGCATTTCTGACGCGGACTTCATGGCTCGAACTGGACGTTGGCCAGCAAGTCCCCTCGGGAGATGGCCAAGGCCTATCTTTGATTCGCCGAAGCACGCGGGGCTGGGACGTTGAGTTTGCGGGCACGGCGACGATTCGCTTGTCGTCCATTCAGTTTCGACTGCTGCTCGGCGCCCTTGGACGAGCCGACCAAGTCGAGACGGACGATCCCGTGGAATAGCTTTGGCTGCTCGATGTCGACTTGCTCGAATCCGGCCACGAACCGGCCGGCGTCGGCGGTCGGGGACGATGCGACAACGTGGAACACGGCGTCACTGGCGGCGGCCGCCTCGTCAACTCGCTGTACCATCGGGTCCAAGTTCTGCAGCAAAACGTCGGCCGGCAGCTTGCGGCGGCTCGGATCGAGCGCCTTTACGCCCGGCAGCAGATTTAACTCGGGGCCCTCACCGGTCGCGACATCCCGTGTGACCAGCGCCTGACGCTGCTCGCTCTCCGCAACGGCGATGAAACGCACGACGTACTCAGCGGCCAACTGGCGAATCTCAGCCGCAGACTGGCCGCCCACAACAGAAGCGGGCCGGGATGCGGTCGCCGGCGCACTGGCGACTGCGGACGGTGGAGGCGAAGGCGAAGTCGAAGGCTCTTGAGCCGCCACAACCGCGGGCCGTGCGACGGCGGCCGCAAGGCAAGTAATCGCCAGCCACCGGATCGCGAACCACGTTAGCAGCGACCACCCTACAGACGGCTGCCGACGTCGCCTTGGCTGATGCCGCGATCCCGACAAGTCCGGGGCATGAAAGGGAGAAGATCCACCCGCCATGGTGGATTGAATGCGTCGCGAGGAATATAGGGACGGCATAAGACGAATCGGCTCCTCGTGGCGATCGGATCTGCTAGCATTCTACCAAGGGCGCGGTGACCCGTCGCGCCGTTGGGCGAGCATGTTGGCGGAAGAACGGCTCGCGGGGCGGAGGGCGTCTTTCTGGCCGGTCGCAACGGCGCGATTCTATCCCCACGGCCGGATGGTGACAAACGGTGAGGCATTTCCTTGAATAGGGCGAATTCGTCAACTATAAGACAACAAGCGATTTTCGCGGAAAGGCTGCTCGACATGACGCGACATGGACTGGGATTCGGCTCCGGACGGGGGATCGGACACGGACGCGGCAAGGTTGGCGGAGTCGCCGCGGACGGTCAACCGCGACACCTCGTCCGCACGCGCACTCGCCGATCAAGCCCCATGGCCGTGTTGAGGCTCATGGCCCCGGCGTTGGTCGCGCTGCCGTTGAGCTCCTTCACGCCAGTCGCGATCGACACTCTGTCCGCTTCCGCCGCTCAGCCCGTCGTCGAAGATGCCGACCAAGCGAGACGACAAGCCGACCAGGCGCGAATCGAAACCCAAGCCGCCTGCAAGCGTCAGCCGGAATTGCACGGCGCCTGGATCGTGAACCAACGCGAGGATGCGAGTGCTCCTGGCCGCTGGCTCGCCGACGTGATCCTCGACCAATCGATAGCCGCTCAACAGCGTGCGCAGATTGAGACGCTGCTGGCAGGGCGGCTGAAGATCGAGCGGGAAACTCGCGTGCCCTTGCGGTCGCTCTTGGCCGCTCTGCGCGTGCGGCTGCGCGAGCGATTCGGACGGGAAGGCCAATTCCTACAAGGCGCTTATGTCCAAGAGACGGAAGCTGGCGTGCTGCAGCTGACCTTGTACGGACGCGTGCCGGAAGCGGGGCTGCACGAGGTCGCCGTTTCCGAGTGTTCCGCGTTGATGGACGCCGATTCGGCCTGGAACGGCCCAACTGCGGGCGAGAAACTGCTGCTGCCCGATGGCCGAGCCATGCTTGGACCCGCATGGGATAAAACGACCGAAGCGGTCGCGAAACAGCTTCAAGCGGAATTGGCCAATCAATCGGAATTGCGTGGAGCTTGGGTGGAACTGGCGGAGTGCCGCGACCATTTGGAACGCTTCTTGAGCTACGACATCTA
>JBJTOW010000293.1:0-7385 GCA_046074805.1 Planctomycetota bacterium
GAGGGCGCCGCACTCCAAAAGCGTGACCGACGCAAGCGTTTTGGAGTACGGAAACGCCAAGCCAAACCGATCACTTGGCCTTGCCGCCCGTTACGCGAGCCAAGAGCCAATCGCCCCAGACCGGTGAAAGCTGCTGCAAAGCAAAGAGTAGCCGCGCCTTCGACGGGGCCACGATCTCCGCCTCGCGTTGCTCGCAGCCTCGCACAACCCGCTTCGCGAGCCACGACGGGTCCAACCCTTTCAAACGCACCCCGCCACCCGGACGCCGCGCCTCATCCGGCAATCCGGACGCCTCGACATCGTACCGAGCCCCAGCGTCGTCGCGGCGCAACGGCCCGGGACAGACCAACATCACATGGATCTGCCGCTCGGCCCATTCCAAACGCAGTTGCTGCGTGTAGGCCGCCAACGCCGCCTTTGTCGCCGGATAACCTCCCAGGAATCGAGCGGCCGATTTCGACGCCAATGATCCGATATTTACTAAATGACCTTGGTTCCGCTCCAACCATCGATGGGCGGCCCGCGCGCAGCGCACCGCCGACAGAAAATTCAGTTCCCACAACTGCTGGAATTCCTCCGGCGTCGTGTCGACAGCCAGTCCGCGAGTAGATCGGCCGACGTTGTTCACCAACACATCCAAGCGGCCAAATCGCGTTCCCACCTCGTCGAACAAACGCTCGACATCCACTTGCCGCGTCACATCCGCCACAATCCCGGACAACCGCCCGCCCGGCGCCTCATCGATCCACAGCCCACCTCCGCGCGGCGAAGTGGGTCTCTCCGCGGCAAGCAGGGCCGACAACCGGTCGCGATCGCGGCCAACGGCCACAGCATGAGCGCCCGCCTCGACAAAGGACTCCACTAGTTTCCGCCCAAGCCCCGCCGAGCCGCCTGTGACGACAACAACTTTTCCTTGCCATGAGGCCATTGCGCGATTCTCGAGGCGTGGTTGAAGGTCGAAAGAGTTGAATTGGAATCGGAACCGCTCACCCCCGACGCGCGATTTCGGCTCGCAATTCCGGCTCGCGATTCCCGCCAGCGTTTCCGGCGAGCTGTGCGAGCGAGCGTCAGCCGCGAGATCTTCAGACGGTCTTTTCCAGCGAATCAATCGCCGCGGAGCGACGCGATCAGTGGGGCTTGCGCCATCGCGCGTAACGCCATCCAACCCGACGCCAACCCCACCGCCAGCACAATCGCCAGCCAAGCCGTCAATTCTCCCCAAGGAGCTCGTGCGTTGCCTAGCGCTCCATGGGGCACGACCGCTGCGAGCGCAGCCAAAGTTCCCATCAACAAGCCTCCCAGCAACAATACAGCGTGCTCGCACAGCACCATGCGAGCCAGTCGCGTCCGCGAAAACCCTGCCGCCCGCAGCAGAGCCAATTCGCCGCGACGCTCAATCACACCACGCGCCTGCACGGTCGCAAGGCCGAAAGTGCCGAGCAGCAGGCCGAGGGCGCCCAAGCTTTGGAAGGTGCTCAGATACGTGTTCTGAACCGCCAGAAAGCCAGCTAACAGCTGTCGGCTATCGGTCGCGTCGAACCCCTCGTCGCCCAGCCGATCTTCGAGCGAGCGGGCGACATCGGCCGCCCGTTCCTCCGCGACCCGCACCAAGAAAAATCGATAACCGGCGACGTCGGGAAACAGCCGAGTAAACCGCGTTTCGTCGATCAACAACGAGCCTTGAAGCACGCTGTTAGCGAGCAGTCCAGCCACCTGGAATCGCACTTGTTTACCACCCGCGTACTCGACCGTGAATTGCTCTCCGACGCCGCGATAGAGATGCAGACTGTACAGAGCCGTATTGAGATCCAAGACACACGGCACAACGTCGCTGGTGTCCGCGTCGGCGATGCTCGTCGGGTTTGTCTTCGCGGCATTCGCCCCGATCGTCGAAGACGTGTCGCCGCCGCGTGGCTCCACCGCGGTTTGGTCGCCTACCCGCGACAGCAGTCGCCAGGGATTGCGTCGCTCGAATTCATCGTTGGCAGCCGATTTCGCCCAGGTGAATCGCGTTCCGGCGGCCACGTTGTCCGCGTCTTCCATAAAAGCCCGGGACACGCCGAGCACTCGGGGCTGCGTCGCTTGGTAGAGATTGTTGCAGCTGGCGTCGTCGCCGGGCTGGATTCGCCAGGAGAAAACCTGGGCACCGTCAAGTTGTCCCGCTTTGTCGCCCCACAGATCGGTTCGCGCCGCGGGCGAGTTTAAGTCGACGAATATCGGCTGGGCGCTTTCCGCTAGCAGCGAAAAACCGCCAACACCTCCAGCGGTCGGTTGCTGCCGAAACGCACTCATCGCGACGATCAAGAAACAGGCCGACGCCACCAACCCTATCGTCAGCGTGCTGCGGCTCGCATTGCGTCCGGCATTGCGGGCCGCCAACCGTGGCAGGGTCGTGGCGAGAACCTGCGACCGGCTCGACTCACCACGAAACCACCGCCAAGTAGCGATCAACATTACAGCGAGGAAACAGCCGCCACCGGCGACAAACGAGCCGGCCTGGGCTTCGGCGGACAAGCCGGCCGCAGCCACCGACGCCGCGATCCCGACCGACGCCAAGCCCAACATCACCCAACGTTCGCGACCTCGCCCAGAGATTGGACGTTTGGGAGAACCAGCGGAGGAATCGGCGACCGCCGCCGCCATTTGCCCAGATAACAGCGGCCGAATGGGCGCTCGACGCAACGCTCTCAGGGAGCCGATGGTCACAAGGACGGAAACCGCGACGCCGCTGACGTAACCGATCAGCAGTGATCGAGCCGTGATATGCAATGTCAAGAACGGCGTTGTGATCGCGCCGAGCCACCACGAGCGAAGTCCGGCCAGCATGAGCCATGCGTAACCGATGCCAGCAAGTATCCCCAACACGGCACCAGCCGCCGCCACCGCCGCCGCCTCAATCGCCAGGGTCCGGCCCACTCGCCGAACCGTCCAGCCTACGGCCAGCAGCAAACCAATCTCGGTTGCCCGCTGTTCCAATCCCAAGCGGAACAGCAACGCGACCAACAGCAGCGCGGCCCCAATCACGAAGAAACTTAACGACAGAAACAACGCGTCGAACGGCGTCGCCCCGCGCGCGGCTTCGAGGCTGCGAGCCTTCAACGGCAAGAATTCGAGCCCCTGTCGCACGCCACGTTCGTCCAGCTTGGCGACGAGCAGCCGTTCCAAATCGGCCAACTGCAAACCCGCGCGGGCCGGCACGCGAATCGAGGTCAACTTTCCAAACCGGCTCCCCCAAAGCCGCTGCCCGGCACTTAACGCCACAAAAGCCTTCGGGGTCGTGCGGTGACGAGACCAGTACTTGTCATCCTGGGATCGCATACGGCGCGAATCATACGGAAACGGTGGATCCCACTTGTCGATCGTTTCCTGGTCGGTCACACCCTCGACCGTTGGTGTCAAATCGGGATCATTCACTTCGCGAGGACGCTGTTCAAACACGGGCGGACGGTTTCGCCGAAACCCCTGAGACGGCTCAATCAGCGGCACGATCGCCCGTAAACGGAACTCGGCCGACGTCTCCCTCGTTTCCCCGTGGGCTGTCTCCGGCTCGAACCACGTCAATCGCACCCGATCGCCAACTTTCGCCGCCAGATCGTCGGCCGCCCAACTGGTGAGCACGATTTCATCATCGGCCAGCGGCGTCAGCGGCCGTCCATCCGCTGCCCGCAACGGCCCCAGTCCCGCAGTGGCGTCGACCGCCGACACCATCGAATACGGAATTCCCGGATGCTCCCGCCGCTTACCGGCTTCCGCATCCAGTTCAACTTCCGCTTCCACTTTGGCGATACGGTTGGCGAGATAGGTGAGCACGGGCTGAGGTTGTTCGACGGACCACGCGTCGAGCGCCGCACGCGCCACATCGTCTTCCAGCAACAGTCGATCGCTCGACAACTGGAAGTAATCCAAAACCGTCTCCGAGACTGGCGCGCTAGTGTCAGGAGTGGAGCCGCCTTCGGGCGGTGCTGGTGGCGTGAACACACGGGTAACTCGCGAGAGCGTCAAGCCGCGATCGGCCAAGGTGGCGGGCACGGGCCAAGCGTCCACATTTCCCGACGCGCGCGTCCCCGCCACCGCCACTGCCAAGAGAGCGTTGACCTTGCCCGGCTGTTCGATAGCCCGCTGTACGGATTCAAGCGGCAAGAAAACGGTGCGCGGCACTTGTTGGGAGGAACGCAGGCTGAATCGCCCGAGCCCCTCGCCGGGCGCAATGTCAATCACCGCCAAATCCGCCAAGGCGCGGACTCGGTCCGTTTTCCGGCCAAGCGGGCTATCGGCGGGCACTTGATTGGCTCCTGGCAACCGCACCAGGATGCGATCGCCAACACGGGCCCCCAACTCTTCCGCAACCGCCGCGTTGAGGATCACTTGGTCGGAGGCGAGCGTTCCCCGCGGCCGCCAAGCCCGTTGTTCCAACTCCCAAAACTCGGGCGGAACCCCAAGAATCTGCACGTTTGACGCGCGGCGAGTTCCATCCACGCCCTGCGTTTCCACCGTTCCGCCCATCAGCATGGCGACCGGCACGAGACGCTCGTACCTTTCCCGCGCGGCGGAGTTGGACATCAGGGCGTCAGCTAAGTCCCCGCGTAGAAAACGATCCACCACCAGCACTTCGTCAATTCGACCGAAGCGGTCGAGGACCAAACCGCGAAGACTGCCACGGACGGAATCTCCGACCAGCAACGCGCCGCACAACACGGCGGTCGCAGCCGCGACACCCAACGCCACCGCCGCATGCACTCGACGATGATGACGCAATCCGCGAAGCAAAAACTGGGAACGCGCGAACATGTTGAACACTCGGGCTTTCGCTCAGGCAGGGCTTTCGCTCAGGCAGGGTTTTCGCTCAGGCAGGGTTTTCGCTTAGGCAGGGCTTTCGCTCAGACTGGACTTTCGCTTAGGCGGCCGTCGTCGATTCGGAAGCGGCGTTGCATTTCCGCGGCCAATTCATCGCTATGCGTGACCACGACGAGCATCGCCTGTTCGGCTTGTTGTAGCTCCCGCAGCAACCGTCCGATGGCGACCGCGTTGGCGCGATCGAGATTGCCGGTTGGCTCGTCGGCCAAGAGCAGGGCCGGTTTGAGCAACAGCGCGCGGGCCACAGCGACCCGCTGCCGCTCCCCGCCCGACAGTTCCGCCGGCCGATGCGTTGTGCGCTGCGACAGCCCCACTCGAGCCAAGAGTTCCTCGGCGCGTGTCCGCTGCTCCAAGGTCGGCCGTCCAGCGGCGAGAGCCGGAATGAGCACGTTTTCCAGCACGCTCAACTGAGGCAGCAGGTGGTGTTCCTGGAACACAAAGCCGATGTGACGATTGCGGAAAGCGGCCAAGTCCGGTTCGGCGAGCGTGAATGGATCTTGGCCGTCCAGTCGCACGGCGCCGGTCGTCGGCGTGTCGAGCGTACCCAGGATTTGCAGGAGCGTGCTCTTCCCCGAACCGCTGCGGCCGACGATCGACACGCTTTCGCCGCGTTCCAGCGAGAACGAGACCTCGCGGAGGACCACCAGGGGCTCGGCCCGTGTCGGGTACGACTTGCCCAAGTTTTCGACCGCCAAATCGGCCATCAGCGTCACCTCACGTCATGCAACAGGGCACGGCATCCCAGCCCGTAAAACGTGTACTCGACGTCGTGGGCTGGATCCCAGGCCGCCGCATGGAAACCACCCGACGGCATTTCCAGGCTAGCCACGAAACGGGCCGCGTCGCGGGTATCGATCTCGGCGAGCGCTCCGAGGTCGACCAACGTCAACATCCCGGTAAACGTGCTCAACAAGTCCGCGATCGGAATTCGTGTGTTCGCCCGTAAACCGCCTTCGTCGTTTTGCATTTCCACCAGGAAATCCAGGGTCGCTTCGCGGTCCTTTGATTGGAGCGCGCCGAGCGTCTGTAGAGTGCCGATCGCGGCCGCCGTTGGATTGGTCCCGGCCCGCTTTCCCGCCCGAATCTCGCGAAAGCCTCCCTCTTCGCAAGCCTGTGATCGCAGGAAAGCCACGATCCCATCCGGGTCTGGCACAGGCCTCTCAATCAATTGCAGGCAAAGCACGACTAGAAACGTGTGGTAAGTGCTGCTAGCGTGGCCCTCGGCGCCTTTCGCGTAACCACCATCGGGACGACGGAGCCGGCCCAAAGATTCAGCCACCGCGTCCCGCCAATGCGGCACGGCATCCGCCAACGGGTCGACGCCCGCCGCTTGAGCCAGCAGCCGGGCGCTGTAAATCAACGACAAAAAGTCGACGATCGATTCCCGACCGGAGAGCCGGCCCCGAAGGAACCCAGCGGCGCGTTCAGCCGTCTCGCCGTACAGCTCTCCCAGCACCGCGAGTCCTCGGAGACCAAAGCCGGTGTAGTACAGATCGCTTCCACCCTCACGCCCAGCGAAGCCGCCGTCAGGCCGCTGAGCCGTCTTGAGATATCGAACGTGTCGCTCGCGTTCCGCTTCCGGCAACTCGGCCAAGCCCGTAGCCAGTCGCAGCGTCAGATTTTCCAGGTAGGTGGTCATCAGGTCGGCGGGTAGGAGAGTTCTTCGGCGGGCGCCACATATCTAGCCAATCCATCCCGCAGCGATTGCGGTATGGGAATCGCCCGGGGTGGCTCGCCCCGTGCGAACCGGCAGCATACCGCCGTGACCTGTCCCTCCGCCACTCGCCGACCATCATGCAGGAAGCGAAAATCGTACGTCACACTGGTTGTACCCAGCCGAGCGACCCGAACCTCGACCGCCAGCATATCCTCGAAACGGACCGGGCCGCGAAAGTCGCACCGCGCGGACACTCGAGGCCAACTGACCTTATTGGACAGAACAGTCGCCGCAACATCGCCACAGTTGACGAGATCGAACTTAGTTGATCGCAACAGTCCGTCATTGGCCTGCGACGATTCATCGCCTTGCCACACGCTCGTTCCGAGCGAACGCAACAGCGCATGCTCGGCTTCTTCCATGCGGGGAAAAAAGGCCGAAAAATGCATCATTCCCGCCGCGTCGGTGTCGCGAAACTCGACCCGCCGCTCGTGATGGAACACTTCAGCCATAGCGCGATTCGCGACCGAATGCCGCGACTCCTGGCCAAAATGAGTCCTGCCCCGGGGAGTCGACGCCCAACCGGGGTGAAGATCGTAACGAGGAAAGCCCGAGCAAGCCCAAATAAGAGGACTGGGCGATCTTCGAACTACTCGCCAGTGTACGGCAGAAGCGCCATGAAACGGGCACGCTTGATCGCCTGCGTGACGGCATGTTGGCTTACCGCCGAGCAACCGGTCTTACGGCGACTCACAATCCGACCATGCCGGTTGACAAGCTTCTTCAGCAGTTCGACGTCCTTGTAATCCACGTACATCGGACGCGGCCGCTGGCCGTCGACGAATAGCGGATCCTTCTTCTTCGTCTTGACGCG
>JBJTOW010000294.1:0-5520 GCA_046074805.1 Planctomycetota bacterium
TGATGGCCATGCATCAGCTTATCAGGATTGATTTGCATAGAAATGGCGTTTTCTGTTCGTTTTTGTGTAGAATCCTAACACCATGTCCAGTCAATCAACCGAGGCCGTCGATTTTGTTACGCTGGGGTTTCATGTCAGCGATGCTCCGGCCAACCGCATGGCGAAGCCCCATCGCCACGACGATATCGAGGTCACGGTGCTGGAGGTCGGCTGGATCGACTACCTCTTTGGTGGTCGCCGGATTCGCAATCAGGCCGGCGAACTTTGCGTCCGCTGGGCGGCGATTCCCCACCAGAGCGTCGATTTCGCGCCGGGCGGAATTCACTACTCTCTGAAAGTGCCGCTGGCCTGGTTTCTGAATTGGCGGTTGCCGGAATCGCTCGTCAACCGACTCCTTGGCGGCGAGATGCTGATCGAGGCCGAGTCCGATCCGGGTTGTTCCGATCTAGCGATGTTACGCCGCTGGCACGCGGCCTTCGCCTCCGACAATCCCGACTCGCACCGCCTGATCCTGTTGGAAGCCGAGGCGAGGTTGCTGCGATTGGCGCTGCGTCTGCCGCATACTGGACCAAACACGGTTTCCAGCGGGATGACCGGACAACTCGGCAAGTTTGAACGGCTGACGGTCTTCATCGCCGGCAATTACACGCGCGACATCGATGTCGCTGATGTCGCAGCAGCGGCCGGGATGCATCCCAACTCGGCCATGCGATTGTTCCGTCAGACGTGTGGGCTGACCGTGCTGGAATACCTGACGATGCACCGCATCTGGCACGCCCAGCACCTACTTGCCGAAGGAAAAATGAAAATCCGGGATATCGCCAGTGCCTGTGGCTTCAATTCCCCCAACCGGTTCTACGCGGCGTTCAAGCGTATCGTCGGCCAACAACCGACGGACTTCCGCGATTCGCTGCGACCGAGACCATGAACCGATCACCGATCAGTAACGGACCGTACGCCAGTGCAGTCGCCTCGCCTGCGCAAGTCACGAAAGGAAAGCGAAATGGCTTTCCGGGTGAACAGCCAGTTCTTGCGTCCCGTGGACAACGAGCGCAGGTCGCGCTCGGTGTCGTTGTTGTCGATCGAGATGCGACTATCCTCAGGGAACCACGACAGCTATTCGCGGTGGTTCTTCATACTCAACCAATCTCGGTTCGATTTCCTCCCGTACTGTTCAATTTCCGGCCAAGATTGAATGGAGCTTAATCGTGGACACGACGATTAACGACGTTGCCGAGCGGCTTACCGCCGCCGAAGCCGCACGCCGCTTGGTCGTGGTCGCGATACACGGGTATCTTGCGAGTCTTCTTCGTCTTCGACGAATAGACCCGCCACATCATCCCGCGATCGGTGACTTCGACGTGATCGGCCGTCAGCTTGGCCAATTCGCAGAACGGCCGAAGACCGGTGTGAACCGCTGCGAGTAGGAAATCACCCAACACGTCGTCGGATGCTTCGCACAGCGCCTTCTCGTCTTCAGGGGAAAGCGACGATAGCCGCGGCCGCGACGACGGCTTCTTTAGCCCCTTGAGCGGACTCGTGACATCGTACATCTCCTCGGCTCGATTGAAGGCCGCCAGAACAATGCCGATCACGCTACGGTGAGTCGCCAGCGAGCGCCAGCCGGAATGATTCGCGATCCAAGTCTGGATGTGGCTCTTTTTGAGTTCCGCCACTCTCAAGGCGCCGCAGTACCCGCAAAGGTCGTTGAGATAGGCTGCCGACTGATAATGATGGCCCTTGCTCATCGCACCGGATGCGACGCTCCGCTCGCAGTATTGGAGATACTCTGAGCACACTCGGGCCACGATCCAGTCGTGTTCAGCCGCTTGGCTCGTATGGTTCGGGGCGCCCGAGAGCTTCACTTTCGCTAGCGACTGCTCGGCGACCAACTGTTGATTCCGGCCCCGGATGCGCTCGCCGTTGTCATCGAACAGCGGCATGCGTTTCTTCGTGCCCGGCAGCGTGTAGTACCAGCAATCGGTCTGCTTCCAGTGCCATGCCGAGCCGTGAGCGTTGCGTCGTTGTTTGCGGGACGTCCCCTCTTGTTGAGGTCCTTGAGTTGACCCGACCGCGCAGGCCGGGGATATTGCGGCGATTACACCGCGAGGCCAACGCCCGCCGGAAGCCGCCCACATTGCCCGAGGCCTCCCATGCCGACTCAGTTGATCGCCAACGGACCACGCCCGCAGCCCCAGATTTTACTGCGAAAGCTCCTACACTTATTTGCTACGCTCAACCTTGTAGCATTGAGCTTCACCCTAGGAGTATGCCGCGTTTGTGCCGATAATTTAGCAGAACCTACTCGTAGACCCAACATCGTGCTAATCATGGCCGACGACTTCGGCTACGAATGCGTGACGGCCAACGGGGGGCAATCCTATCGCACGCCGAACCTCGACCGGCTTGCCGCCAAAGGTATCCGGTTCGAACACTGCCATGTCCAGCCGCTCTGTACGCCGACCCGCGTGCAGTTGATGACGGGCCTGTTCAACGTCCGCAACTATGTCCAATTCGGCCTGCTGCCGCGATCGGAAAAGACATTCGGCCATTTGTTCCAGTCAGCCGGATATCGAACGGCCGTATGCGGCAAGTGGCAATTGGGACGCGAAGTGGATTCGCCCCGGCATTTCGGCTTCGATGAATCTTATCTGTGGCAACATACCCGCAGGCCGCCTCGCTACGCGAATCCCGGCCTTGAGCACAACGGCCGGGAACTCGATTTTTCCGCCGGCGAGTATGGTCCGACGTTGGTGCAAAAGTTCGCCTTAGAATTTATCGCAAAGAACAAAGACAAGCCGTTCTTTCTTTACTATCCGCTGACGCTGACACACAGTCCATTCCAGCCAACGCCAGATAGTCCCGATTGGAACCCAAAGACTATGGGGGAAAAGGCGGCTCAGCATGAGCGGCATTTCGCGGAAATGACGGCGTTCATGGACAAGCTGGTCGGGCAGCTGGATGAGCGGCTGGCGGAATTGGGCCTGCGCGACAACACCTTGCTGTTGTTCCTGGGAGATAATGGCACGGGCGGAGGGGTGCGGAGCCAGTTTCAAGGCCGCGAGGTCAAGGGCGGCAAGGGTACGACAACTTGGCGGGGAACAAGGGTCCCGCTCATCGCCAGTTGGCCGGCCGTGATCCGCGAGGGAAAGATCAATCGCGATCTGGTCAGCAGTGTCGATTTTCTGCCCACGATTTGCGAAGCGGCAGGAATTCCAGCGACGGTGAAAACAGACGGCGTAAGTTTCTTGCCGCAGTTGCGGGGCGAACGCGGTGCGCCACGCGAGTGGCTTTATCATTGGTACTCGCCGCGGCAAAACAACGCGCAGAGAGTCACCGAGTTCGCCTTCGATCATCGCTACAAATTGTACCGCGACGGTCGGTTTTTCGACCTCGAGCGGGACGCGGAGGAAAAGATGCCGCTGGCTGTGGCGGATCTCGCAGGCGACGCGGCGGCCAGCGCTGCCAAGCTGCAAGGAGCGCTCGATCGGTACAAGAACGTCCGGCCAACTGCGCTCGATGCGGTACGCGAGCCGAATGGAACGCGCAAGCCGGATGCGGAGTAAGGTTCACAACGGCCAACAATGCTTGGCATGTTTAAGTTCGCAGGGCAAGCAGGGCAACGTTCCACACCACCGCTTGGCGATGTTTAGCAACGCTGTGCCCATAACCGACCGCCACGTAGCCGCGAACTCAGGGCCTTAGACGCCCCCTTTGGAGTGCGGCGCCGCTTTGACGCCTTGTGCCCTCAATAGCCCACAGCGCAGCCGCGATGTCCTGCCCGGGAGATTGCGTCGTGGGCTGGCACGGCCTTAAAGACCGTACTCATGCCGGTTGTCGATACGCGACCGCAATCGCGTCCATAAGCATGGCGGCTATCGTGGGCGGGCACGGTGCATTTCGCCGCGGAAATCGCCCATGCTCGGCCAAAGTAGCGGTTCATTCAAATCGACTTCGGCCACGGCAATAGAATCCCATTCTTTAGCCTGCGCTAATAATTGGCCGTCATGGCCGTAAATACCAGTCACCATCCATTTCGACTCGACAGGCGTATATGTGCTGCTGACCAGGTAAACATGGTTTTCGCAGGCCCGCGCGGAGGCCAGCAGCGGATTGCAGCCAGCCACGGGAAATGCGATCACTTCGGCTCCGCTTTTCGCCAGTTCGCGGGCCGGCTCGGGGAAGAACCCATCGTAACAGACCATCATACCGACCTTGCCAAAACGGGTTTGAAAGACCGGAAATCCAGCGCCAGGCTGGATTCCCTGGTCATGCTCGCCACGCGGCAGACACACTTTGCGGTACTTGCCAATCAGCCGGCCGTCCGGACCGATCAATACGGCGACGTTGTAAATCAACCGCCCATCGCGCTCGACGAGCCCCGCGACAATGTGCAGGTCGTGCTTCTTCGCCAGTTGGCCAAAGTATTCGGTGGACGGCCCGGGAATCGGTTCGGCGGCCGCGTCGTAATCCCACTTGCCGCGCAGCGCTGTCAGGGTTTCGGGGAGCACGACCAGATCGGCTTTGCGTTCGGCCGCTTGAGCGATCAGCGGCGCGAACAACGCGCACTTCTCGGCCGAAGTTGTCCCATCGCGGGGAATTTTGTGGACGGTCGCCAGCCTTACGATGCGTTTCGGCTTCGCCGACACCGGCGCGAATTCAAAGCCGCTCCATTCCACGTGCGCCGACGGCGACCAGCGAAACACAAGCTGGATGACAGCCCGTCGAGCCGCCTTTGGGGCCTCGTAATTGTCGGTTACAAGAGTCCAACCATCGCCAAGCTCGCTATCTGCCGGATAGTCTGGCAGCGCCTGCGGCACGGCTCCGGGCATGTACGTCGCGAATGCTGGCTTATCGCGCAGCACCGTGCCGCCATTCGCGTCTTGCCAGAAAACGCGCGCGTAACACGCTTGTCGTGGATCGGCGGCGCCCTTGCAGCGGCGGCGAACCGCGAACCGATAAGCCTTCCCACCTTCGATCGGCACTTGCGTCTCCCACCAGCCAATCAGCCCGGGACGTTCATCGGCGGAAATGATCCACCGCGGTCCATCCTCGTATCCTCCCGTCGCCAAGTACTCGAACCGCGGTTTCAGCTCGTCGCGCGGACCCGACGTCGTCCATCCCGGCGGCGCTTTGGCGGGTTCGGACGCGACTACGCCTGCGACTTTCGAGCCCGTAATGGCAGCCGCCAACACACCAAACAAAGCCATGGCTTCAAGCAGCTGCCTTGGCCTGGAAATGGGAAATCTGGCCGGTATGCGAAGGTGGACGGCATAAGCGTCGGCGGAATGACTCGCGGCGACGGCAGTGGCGGCAGCGTTGGCGTCGTTTCCAACGCGGACAACGCAGTCAGCGTCGGCGTCGCGGACAGCGTGTTTGAGGTGGAGCGAAGTCATGGGTGAGCTTCGGCGGAAATGGCTCATCGGAACACTCCTGGGACAAGATCGGTGGCGGACATGGTAACTTACCGGCCCTCGATTCACACCGACGCTTTTCCCGTGAACTGTCCCCCGCTCCAAG
>JBJTOW010000295.1:0-4192 GCA_046074805.1 Planctomycetota bacterium
CCGCCTCGCCCGCCTCGCCCGCCGCGTTCGACGGGCCCGCCGCGTTCGGCGGGCCGGGCTGGTCCGCTGGCCGCTCGTCCTGCTGCGATTCTTTGGACACGCCACTGCCCGCTGTGCTGTCACGCGTTGTGTCGGCCCCGGCGGCTTCTTCGCTTGGCACTGATTCTTGGCCATCGGGATCGCCGCTGTCGGAGCCCAAGCGGTCGTTGTTTAGCGGAAGTTGTCGCGCCGCCTGCGCGCCGGCCCGCAACGCGTAACGCACTTTTTCAAGCCGCTCTTGGACGGGCTGGATTTCCGGCCTGGGCCAATCGGTTTCCTCGTCGGGAAAGCGGGCGAATAGCGTCTCTAGCTGCTGGCCAACCGCCTCGAAACGCCGCGCCAGCGAGTCCGCCGAGTCGGCTTCGCCGGCGGCGGCGACAGCCTGCTCGCGAGCCGCCGTTTCCAGGTCGCGAAAGTGTGGCACGAGTTCGGCCGCTTCTTCGAATTGCGGCACATCCAGGTCGAGCGACACGCGAACGTTTTGCAGCTGCCGCAGCGTGCCATTGAGATCGATTTGGCGAATCAAGGCCAACGATTGCGAAGCGGCGGCCGAGATGATCCATGCGGCGGGCAGGAAAACGCAGGCGAGCACCGCGATAGTGGCCAAGGTGGCCGCCAAGAGAGGGCGGCGCGAACCGCACCTGCCCAGTATCCAGCGATGGACCGGTTGGAATATCACCACCAGCAGCGTCGCCAGGAAGAGCGGCAGCAGGAAGCCCGCCATCACCTGATAAAACACGAGCGACACGGCGACGATGATCGCCACCAACAGCCAAAACGATACGATTCGCGTCATGGCGGAATCCTTTGCGACGGCTTGTTCCCGACCGCGCTTGTCAGCAGAATACCCGATCCGCGAGTTTTGGAGTGCCGCCCGTGAATGAACGTCCCGCGTCCCCGCCCCGCCCCGCCGCCGGCCCGTGGACCTGGACGCGCATCGCGAAACTGGCTTTCCGCGTTGCCGTCATGGTCGTGGTCATGGTGTTCATTTACCGGGCCGTGGACAGTTCCCTGCGGCAATTCGACGAGCAGCGTTTCGACTGGCGGGCGGTGCGTCCCGGTTGGCTGGTCGCGTCCGGTCTGATCTACCTAGTCGGCTCCGTGCCCGGTTGGTGGTTTTGGCATCGCGTCATGAAGGCGATGGGACAGCAGCCGAGCATCCGGAAGAGCCTCCGGGCGTTCTACATCGGCCACCTTGGCAAATACGTCCCGGGAAAGGCCATGGTCGTCGTGTTGCGGGCGGGGATGGTGCGCGACGCGCGCTGTGACGGAGCCGTGGCGGCCGCCGCCGTGTTCGTCGAGACACTCACCACCATCGCGGTTGGGGCCGTGCTGGCTTCGATGTTGATCGCTTGGCGGTTTCATCATGATTCGCGGTTGCTGGTTTTGGCCCTGCTATTGACTGTCGCCGCTGGCGTGCCGGCATGGCCGAGCGTTTTTCGCCGCGTGGTGCTCTTTTTGAAAGTCCACCGAGCCAGCCCCAAGATCGAACCGGCGCTCCAGGCGCTCGACTTACGTTTGATGGGTACTGGTTGGCTGATGTTGGCTCCAAGCTGGATCATCATGGGGGGGAGTCTGTGGGCCGCTCTGGCGGCTTTGCCCAACCAGCCCGAAGCGCTCCACGATCCCTTCATTAGCCTGCCGCTCTTCACAGCGTGCGTGGCGCTCGCCCTAGTCGCCGGATTCGTCTCGATGATCCCGGGCGGCGTCGGTGTCCGGGAATTCGTCGTGATCACACTGCTCGCCCCGACTCTGGGCGAGCCAACAGCGGTGATCTCCGCGGTGCTCCTGCGATTTATCTGGCTGATCGCCGAGTTGCTGGTGTCGGCCGCGTTGTACTGGCAACCCCGTTCCGCCGCCGACCGCGAGGCTTCCACGCCATGATTTCCCTAGTGATTCCGGTCTACAACGAGCGGGAGAGTTTGGCGAAGCTGCACGCGGAACTGTCCGAGGTCGCGGCGACGGAGCGTCTGAGCGTCGAGTTCATTTTTGTCGATGACGGTTCAACGGACGGTTCCTGGGAAGCGATTCGCGCCTTGGCCGCCGCCGATGCCCGGGTCGGCGCCGTGCGGTTTCGCCGCAACTTTGGCAAAGCGGCCGCTCTGCGGGCGGGATTTGACGCCGCGCGCGGCCAATTCGTCGCGACCCTCGACGCCGACCTTCAAGACGATCCTCGGGAACTGCCGCGGTTCCGCGCCGCCATCGACGCGGGCGCGGACTTGGTCAGCGGCTGGAAGCAGGTGCGCCACGATCCCGTGGACAAAGTGCTGCCCTCCAGAATCTTCAATTGGCTGGTCAGCCGCCTCTCGGGCGTCTGGCTGCACGACCACAACTGTGGCTACAAAATGTATCGCCGGGAAGTGCTGGAAGACCTGCCGCTCTACGGCGAAATGCATCGCTTCATACCCGTGCTCGCGGCCGCCCGCGGTTGGCGGGTCGATGAGCTGACTGTGCATCATCGACGCCGGGAGTTCGGCCGTTCGAAATACGGATTCTCGCGCAATATCAAAGGGTTCCTGGATCTCGGGACCGCCTTGTTTCTCACCCGCTACGGCGATCGGCCTCAACATTTTTTGGGCGGCTTGGCGCTGGCCAGCGTTGGCGTGGGCTTGGCGTTGTTCGCGGCAACGCAGCTATTCATGATAGCTCGTGGACTCTTTCCTTGGCTGGGTGCCGCGTTCGGTTCGTGGATTCCCGGCGCGTGGTTGGGAACGCAGTGGATCGCTGTTGGCGTTATCCTCTGGGCATTGGGCTTGGTCGCTGAACTGGCCGTTGCTCTTTCGACACGCTCCTCCAGCCGCCCATCGTTTACGTCGTCTCCGGCCCGCGTTCGCGAGCAAATCTCGGTGAACTCCACTCGGCGGGAAGACCCGTCATGACTCGCGCACGCCACCCGCTCCGCCACTCGTACTTATCCGTGACGGCATGCATCATCGTCGCCGCGATCGCCATGCTGGCCGGTCACTTGTTTCGCGTGCAATCGCCACAAGGACAGACCCCGTTTTTAAGCGCGAACGACCGCAGTCGCTGGGCGACCGTGCGGGCATTGCTCGAACATGGAACATACTCGTTGGACGAAGTCTCGTTCACCACGCCGCTTCCCGACGATACCGGAGGCCCTCAACCACCACGAGCGAAACGCGACGCCGAATGGCACAGCATCGATATGGTGCGGCATCGCGGCGCGGATGGCCGCGAGCATTTTTATTCGAGTAAGCCGCCACTTTTGGCCACCGTCGTCGCGGGCGTCTGCCGGGTCGTGGAACTGGCAACCAACGCGCGACTCGCGGATAATCCCAAGTATGTCGGTCGGTTGACGCTCGTGTTCGTCAACCTTGTGCCGCTGTCGTTCGCCTGGTGGCTGCTGGCGCGAATGCTGGCAGATACGGGACGGACACAAGCCGGCCGAATCTTCGTGCTCACAGCCGCCTGTTTCGGCACTTTGCTCGGACCGATGGCGGTTACCTTGAACAACCACGTGCCAGCGGCGGTCGCCACGCAAATCGCGGTATTCGCCGTTTGGTGGCTCCTGAGCAACCTTGGGAATCGTACGAGCAACAGCGGCGATAGAGAAAACGGCGATACAGACAGCAGCGCGAGCGACAAGGGCGTGAGCGACAGCGGCGCCGCGATCTTCGAATCGCCAACGGGCTGGCCACGCACGTTGGCTGTTCTCCGCGGATGGCGCGAACGCCTGGCGAACGGCGGATGGCGGGAATGCGGCTGGAGTGCGGTGGCGGGAGGAGCGGCGGCGCTGGCCACGGCGTTTGAACTTCCCGCGCTCTCGTTGCTCGCGGTCTTAGGACTCGCGGTAGGTGTAGCCGCTCCGCGGGGAGCGTTGCTTGGATTTCTTCCCGCCGCCTGGATGGTAGGGGCCGTGGCGCTGGGACTCAACGTCGCGGCGCACGGCGAGTGGCGACCGGCGTATGCCAATCGCGCGGACGGGCCGGTGGTGGCGGAAATCACGGCGGAACTCTGGCATGCCAGTACGAAAGCGAGTGCCCAAGTGGCACCCGCGCTCCGCGACATGCTACGGCAAGCCGGTTTGGAAGTTTCCAACCACGCGACGCATCGCCCCACGAAACCAGCGGCCGACGGCGCCATGCGGTGGACTTTGTGGGATCCCGAGACTCATCGTCGCTGGGCTGTGGTC
>JBJTOW010000296.1:0-4823 GCA_046074805.1 Planctomycetota bacterium
TCGTTTCCAGTCGCCGACGATAGGCGGCCGCTGTCGCCGACGCCGTGGCCGCATGACGCTCGGGATTGAGCGCCGACTCGGGTGTTTCCAGCCAATCGGCCGGAGAAATCGCCGAAATTGGGGCGACGAACGAGTCTGCGGGTGGCTGCGCGATCGCCACCGAGGCGATTAGGCCTCCAACCAGAAAAACGGCGATCCAGGGGAAACGGGCAATCATTCGAGGGTGGAGTCCGCGGTTTGGGGTTAGCGGCGGCGAGGCGCGTCATCGCGAACGCCACGATCGGCCGTTCGCAACGTCTCAACGACGCTGGCCGGCTTCACCTCACCGGTTGGCTTCAACTGGCTGGTTGGCTTCAACTGGCTGGGGGACTTCGCTGTGGACCTAGCTGAGCGGGGCGATTTTGACAGCAGCGACTCCAAGCCGACCTTGCCCAAATCGGCTCGGCTGGGGCTGACTCGCGTGGCGTCCGATTGTCGGGAATCGCGTGCGTTGCTGGTCCCTGGAGAACGCAAAACGGGTTCGGACTTGCGCGGCGTCGCGGCATCCGGCGATGGACTGAGTGGCGTTCCGGATTGGGGCTTTGGGAGCACTCCAGGCTTGTCGGCTTCTGGCCTGGCAGCGTCCAGCCCGGAAACGCTTGGTTTCGCCGCGGTTGGCTTTGTGGCGTTTGGCTTTGTGGCGTTTGGCGTCACGATGCCCGGCTGGGGATCGCTTGGTTTGGTGGCTTTTGGTTTGTTGGCGGTGGTTGGTTCGGGGTCGTCCAGGAAGCTCAGGGAGGCGGCGAGAGGCCGGTCGATTTCCGCGAAGCGTTCGAGTTGTTCGGATTCGAGGGTGAAGACCAAGGCGAGTCGTTGGCCTTTGGCGTTCGACAGATGGTAGTAGTTCCATTGAACGGGAATCTCGGCCGCTTCGCCCGCGGCGGCGACACGGAGGATGCGGAGCCCTTCGTCGGTGTGGGAGACCGATGCCTCGATGAACTGGCGGAGATTTTTGCCGAGCGATTGGCGGATGTCTTCTTGGAGTTCATCGAGTGGCAGTTCTTTGCCGGGAGCGAGCGAGGGCAGGCGGGACGCGTTGCACTGGGCGATCAAGTCGCCGCGATCGACGAGCCTTAGGACGGTGAGGTCGTGGCGATCGACCATCAGCCGCCAGCGGCGGTCGAGCAGCATTTGGAAGCGGCCTTCGGGCGACACGTATTCGAGGAGGGACTGGCCACGTTCGTAGTCGATTGGCAGACCCGCGTAGGCCCCAGGTTCGAGGCTCTTGGAGGGCTCGCCGCGACGGGTCGCCATCCGCAATTGCGTGGTCGTTTCAAATCCCGGCTCCGCGTGCCCGATCGAGCGGTTTTCTTTGATGCTGAGCGCGCACCAGACGACCAGTTCCCGCTGGGGGTCGTAGTTCAATTTTCCGGTGAGGTCGATATCGGTGGCGACGCCGCCCACCGCGCCGGCGACGGAGCCTTCCAGGGAAATCAAGGTGACTGAGCCTTCGATCGATTTCAGGACGGCTGTAACGGCGCTGCTGCTGACCGCTTCGAGCCAGAGGAGTTGGGCGAGCGACTCGGGCGGTATCGGCCAAGTGTCGCCGGGCGCCAATTCGCCATCGCCCAGCAGCTCCGTAAGGGGTGGGCCGTTGCCGGGGATCTGAAGTAATTCCAGTTCGTCCCGTTGGAGTGGCCCTTGGGGGCTGTAGAGCAAGCAGGAACCGGGACCGCGCAGCGACCGGCTGGCGGCTGTGCTGACTTCCTGAGTGGGATTGGAACGCGATTCGGGGGTGGAACTTGGCTCGAGACGGGCGGCGATATAACGGCGGTTGTCGCGAAGACGGCTGGGAAACGTTTTGTTGCCAACCTTGAGGGTCGCTTCCGCTTTCGTGTAGTGGCGGAGCGTAAGCCCGTCGGCGGTAATCCGTTCGTCGAAGGCGAGCTCCGCAGCGGCTTCCACGGGGCTACGGGAGACTTTGCGGCCATCCGCGTTGAGCTTCAGTTCGCCGGTCGTTTCGATTTTGAGCACAGCTTGGAGCCGGTCGTCCGCGCGCGGCGTTTTTCGAAAGCGAACGGTTGGGGGCGACGCTTTCCCGGACGATGGCGGGGCCTCGGTCGATCGCGCTGTGCGGGTTCGGGCGGCCCACAGAGGAGCCGCTAGGGTTCCAGACAGCGCGCGGAGCGAGGTGGTCAAAAACGCTCGACGATCACGCAAGTCCGCCATTAAAAA
Organism: Planctomycetota bacterium; assembly: GCA_046074805.1. Classification (GTDB taxonomy): domain Bacteria; phylum Planctomycetota; class Planctomycetia; order Pirellulales; family Pirellulaceae; genus CAIXSC01. Next base: position 2,215 of record JBJTOW010000296.1, read on the forward strand.
GGAATTCGGCGGAACGGGCGACTCTTGAGCGAACATGGCGACCGCTGCGGGGGAGGCTGCGGAGGAAGTGCTGGCGGGCGTTCGCGGGTCGCGGTCTGGGTGAGTTTGGGGCATGGGCGCGACGCGCGGGGCGTTCCTGCGGGCTGGAGCGGTTGCCGGAGTGGTGTCGACTGTAGGGGTTCATCGGATTGCGCCGAGGCAAGTCAACAGTTTGTGTGGCTGAGAGGAAAAAATGCCCAAAATCCAGCTTTTTGGCGCGAACTTTGCAGGGTAGTTCGGTGACTAATCAGTGGCTGCCGCAGTGGCAGGCCGATCGGGTGGTGTTTCGGCCGGATGCCGTCGACCGTAACTGCTGAATTGGATGGAAATTGGAGCGAGTGTCGGAGAAAAGCATGGGGCGGCGTCACGAACCGGCGGTGAGCGGCGAACGTAGAACCGGTGTTGCATTTTGCGACAGCCGGACCTGAATCCTGATAAAAACTGAGACAGCGACAGTGTGAGACAGGTGGGCTGGGGTGATCGGCAAGGCTGGCATGCGGCGAGTGGCGACTTCACGGCAGGCGTTTGAATGAAGGGGCACATTCCGATGCACAACGAGTATCAGACGACGGTGATGCGCGAGTTGCGGGACCAGCAGGTGCGTTTCGCGCCTCGTCACAAGAAGATGGATCAATTGAACCGCGCGGAACGGTTGATCGCGGAGATCGACGGCAGCCGCGAGTACACGTACGAGTATTTGTGCTATCGGATCACCGATTTCAGGCCGCCGGCGTCATGGAACTCGGCGGTTTCCGGCGCGGACCTCAAGCACGATTTGCGGCTGTTTGTCGAGGATGTGTCCGAGTCGGCCAATTTGAAGGCGGAGGAGGTGGGCGAACCGGTCCACACAGTCCACGAACTGAGCAAGATGTTCAATGTTTCGGTGAAGACGATTCAGCGGTGGCGTGATCAGGGGCTGGTCAGTCGGCGTTTTTTGTTCAACGGCCGTCGGCGGGTCGGTTTCCTGCGGAGCAGCGTCGAGCGGTTTGTCGCGAGAAACAAGCGTCGGGTCGAGCGGGGCGAGCGTTTTTCGCAGATGTCGGGCGAGGAGCGGGAGAAGCTGATCGAACGGGCGCGGCGCTTGGCGGCGGCCGGCGGATGTCCGTCCGAAGTCGCCCGTAAGTTGGCTCGGCAAAGTGGCCGGAGCGTGGAGACCGTCCGGTACACGTTGTGGCAGTTTGACCACGAGCATCCGGATTTGGCGTTGTTTCCCGAGCGGAAAACATGGCTGACTCCGGAGCAGCGGGAGCGGTTGTATGAGCGGTTCACGGCGGGCGAGTCGGTGGAGAAGCTGGCGGGCGAACTGAACCGGACGCGATCGAGCGTGTATCGGGTGGTGAATGAGATGCGGGCGGCGCGGATCGCTGAACTGCCGCTGGATACATTCCCAGCGAGGAGTTTTCACGCAAAGGGGCGGAGGAGCGGATCATGACGCCGGCTCCCGAGCCGCCGCCGGAAACTCGACGCATCCGTCCGCCTTCGGGGCTGCCGACGTATTTGGCTTCGCTTTACGAGGTGCCTTTGATGTCGCGGGAGCAGGAACAGCATCTGTTCCGGCAATTCAATTTCCTCAAGTACAGCGCTGACAAGCTGCGCCGCGAACTGGACATGGAGCGGCCGTTGGCCGCCTTTATGGAACGCATTGAGGCTCTGTACGCGTCGGCGGTCGAGGTCAAGAATCGGTTGGTGCAGGCCAACTTGCGGCTTGTCGTATCGATCGCCAAACGGCATGTGACGCCGACGGACGACTTCTACAGCTTGGTCAGCGACGGCAACATGTCGCTGATCCGGGCGGTGGAAAAGTTCGATTACAGCCGCGGGAATAAGTTCAGCACCTACGCGACTTGGTCGCTGATGAAAAACTACGCTCGAAGCATTCCCGAGGAGAACAAGCAGCGAGATCGGTTCCGGACGAGCCAGGACGAGATGTTCCAATTCACGGAGGACCTGCGAGTCGATCAGGGAGATCGGGAACGCGTGCAAGGGAAGTTGGAGCATGAACTGTCGAAAATGATGCAGACGCTGGACGATCGCGAGCAGCAAATCATTCAGCGGCGGTTTGGACTTACCGCGGACCACCAAGCCCAAACTCTTCAGGAGGTTGGGGATGCGATTGGAGTTACGAAGGAGCGGGTCAGGCAGATCGAGGCCCGGGCGCTCAGCAAATTGCGACGCGAGGCGGAAACCAAACGTCTAGAGATGCCCGAATAACCGTTGTTTTCCGCTGTGCGACGGATTTCCAGTCCGTCGCACAGCGCCGCCCAGGCCCCGAACCTAAACGCGGATAGCCCGTCCTAGCTGGCGGCGATCGATTCAAGCCGTTAAAACGTCAAGCCAACCGCGAATCGCTCTTGCAGGATGGGGCGTCCTCGCTATATTTGCTCGTTTCACGGTTCGAGTTCGCGCCAGCGTAGCTCAACTGGCAGATCAGCTGATTTTTAATCAGCAGGTTATGGGTTCAAGTCCCTTCGCTGGCTCTGCGGTGGTTCATAGTGCGGAGGGTTTCCCGAGCGGCCAAAGGGGTCAGACTGTAAATCTGATGGCTTACGCCTTCGTAGGTTCGAATCCTA
>JBJTOW010000297.1:0-3004 GCA_046074805.1 Planctomycetota bacterium
TGGCGATCTGGGTACGGGCGATCTGGGTACGGGCGATCTGGGTACGGGCGCTGATGAGCCGTCGGCGAGCGGCTTTGGCCAACCGAACAGCGGCAAAACGCCTCCCGGTACGACACCGCCTCGCAAGCCATCGAAGCGTTATCGCCGCGCGTTGTAAATATCGTAACCGTTCACAGAGCGGAGCCGAGCGGTCGTAACCCGAACCTCAAGGTTTGAAGTTGCGCAGTTACGCGTTGTTTTCTTGGCCGAAGTCCATGTTCACGGCACCCTGCCGTTCGCGGTGAATATGGCCTTCGGCCAAACGATTCGTGACGGTACGAATTCCTGGGGCGATGCCCCACGCTACGGTGAAAATGGCCTTCGGCCATCAAAACCATGCGGAACTGTGCAACTTAAACACTCGCGTTTCTTGCGCTTCGGGTTGCGATGCGTAGCGTTCTCACCGTGAACGGCTACGACTAATCGAGGTGGACGCTCTCCCGCCCCCCGTTCCTCGTCACTCGTCACTCATCACTCACTCCTCATCACGCACGCCGATCCCTCGTCACTCGCTGACTCACCGCTCGGAAAGCTTCGGTGGAACGTGGGCGAGCAATTCGGACAGCGATTGAATGTGGTGCGGGCCCTCGGAGGGACGCTGGCGACCTAGCCAGAGCGCATGCCAGCCAGCGTGCGACGCGCCTTCGTAGTCGTTCACTCGGTCGTCGCCCACGAAGAGCAACTCGCTGGGATCGAGCCCTAAGTCGGATTCGATCGTGCGGAAGAACGCCACGCCTGGCTTTGCGTGGCCGACGCCGGCCGAGTGATAGACATGGCGACATTCGTCGAGCGGCTTCAGGTCGCTGACGACCGAAAGGAGCCGCCGGTCGTAATTCGACGCGATTCCAATTCGCACGCCGCGGTCCGCGAGCGCTCGCCACGTCGGCGCGACATCGTCAAACAACCGCCAACTCGACCCTCGAGCGAAATGTTCCCAGAGTTCCTCGAACAGGGCGCCCGCCGCCGTCGTCTCGGGAAGTTCAGCGAAGACCTCCGCGACGATCCGCCGCCACCGTTCGCGTTCGATAACCTCGCTCGTCCGCGTTTGCTCGGCGGGCGAGCCAGCCGCCGGACGCCCGAAATGCCGCCGAAACGACGCCAAAAAACGCTCGCCGATCGCGACTTCCGTCAACACGACTCCCGCGCGAACGCCAGCTTCCGCATACACCCGGGTGATTGGGGGATCCGAGTGGAACAGTGTGCCAACGGCGTCGAAGAGCACCGCGCGGATCGCTGGCGGTGGCGCCGAAGTAAGCGGCCGCGGAACCTCGTTCGTCTGGGCTTGGTAGGGTTGTCCGTCGCCGCCGCGCGTCATGGTTGTTTCCCGCCCGCGACTGCTCCCGATCCGTTGCCCGATCCGGTTTTGGCCGCCGCCATCCACTTCGCATCGGCCGCCGCATTGGCCGCTTCGAGCGCGGCCGCCGTGTCTCGCATCTTCGTCACGATCTCTGGGTGCTCGTTGGCGAGATTGCGCCGCTCGCCCGGATCGACATCCAGATCGAAGAGCGACAACTCCAGTTCGCCGACCGAGTAGCCATGACGCGAGGCGATCCCGCGAATCCCCGATTGCTGGATCGATTCGGGTTTTAGATTTTCGAAGTTGGAAGGCTTGCCATTGCGTCCCGGCGCGCCTGCCACGGTCAGATACGGATGGGGCAGATGCAGTTTCCATTTCCCCACTCGGACCGCCTGCAATGTCTGGCCTTCGTAAAACAGCAAAGCCTCGTGGGGAGAACTCGCTTGCGGGTCGCCGCGCAGCAATGGGCCGATATCGCGGCCATCCAGCCGCCGCGCGGGAGCCTCGCCGCCGACAAGCTGGCGAATGGTCGGCAACAGATCGATTGTGGCCGCCGGTTCGCTGCACACCTTTCCCGCGGGAACCACGGAAGGCCAACGAGCGATCATCGGCACCCGCACGCCGCCCTCGAAGGTGGTTAACTTGCCCTCCCGCAGCCGCCCCGCCGATCCCGCGTGGTCGCCGTACGACAGGAAAGGTCCGTTGTCCGACAGGAACAGCACCAAAGTCTTGCTCGCCAGTTGGCAGCGGTCGATCGCCGCCAGCACTTCGCCCACGCCCGCGTCGAGTTCCTCGACGACGTCGCCGTAGAGCCCGCGTGCGGATCGGCCACGAAACGCGTCGGTGGCGAAGATCGGCACATGCGGCATCACATGCGGCACATACAAAAAGAACGGACGGTCTTTGTTCTTCTCGATGAACGACACCGCAAGATCGGTTAGGCGCCGAGTGAAACGGCTCTGGTCGGGATCCTCTTCGACGACCCGCGTGTTCTCGATCCAAGGCAAAGGTGGGATGTCTTTGACCACCGGATGATAACGGCTGTTGTCATTCGAGTAGGGAATGCCAACGAAATGATCGAATCCATGCCGCGTCGGATTGAATTCGGCTCGATGCCCCAAATGCCACTTGCCATACACGGCTGTCGCGTACCCGCGACCGCGACAAATCTCGGGCAATAATAGTTCACGTTCACCGATCCCTTGCGTGCTGGAATGGTTCAGCGCGCCGGCGAGGCCAACGCGTTGGGCGTAACAACCGGTCAACAGCGAAGCGCGTGACGCCGTGCACACCGGCTGTGAAACATAGAAATCGGTGAACCGCATCCCCTCCTTGGCCATCCGATCCAGATTCGGCGTGTGGATGTCCTTCGCGCCAAAACAACCGACATCGCCGTAACCCAGATCGTCCGCGAACAGCAAAACGATGTTCGGCGGAGCGGCCATCGCGCGCGGCGCTGTCGTCATCGCCGACACCCCAAACGCCGCCAAGACGGCCACTGCCGCCAAACCGGCCCCGGACCATCGCCATCCTTGCTTCGTCTTCACGTGACAACCTCTCTATACTTGTGTTGGTGACGCGCGATCGAAGTCGCTCAACCAGCGGGGCTCGCCGACCGCGCTACGGTCATGCGCTCCGCCAAGTAAGCGTAGCAGTCCGGTAGGTCGA
>JBJTOW010000298.1:0-2964 GCA_046074805.1 Planctomycetota bacterium
GGGTTTGGTCAGCCGACGCACCTCAGATTTCGTCGGCCATTCCGAACGGAATTTCACCCGAAATCCTCCGTAAAATGACCGACGCGATCGCCCATCGTGGCCCGGATGATCAAGGTCACTGGTTTTCACATTCTCAAATCAAATCCCAATGGGTGGAGCCCCAGTCCACCATGAATGTGGCATTGGGTTTCCGCCGCCTTTCGATCATCGATCTGGATACGGGCCGGCAACCGATGGCTAACGAAGATAGGCCGTCGACAGGCACAACGGCGTCATGAGTTCCAAGCTGGCTGGCCAGAAAACGGATCAGTTTGGGACGAATCAGCGGCGTATCGCAAGCGGTCGCGAAAACCGCTTCCACGGGTGGCTCACACGGTTGAGTATCCATTTGCCCGCTGGCCATCCCATCCGCTGAACTTGCGGGTTGCCGGATTGCCACGGCGGCCAGCCCCGCTCGAAGTCCTTCCTGTGGCCCGGCTTGTTCACGCTGATCGCGTGCGATTTGGACTTCGGCGGGAAGTGGGGGCAGATCTTGGTCTGCGGCCGCCACAACGATGACGGGGTGGGCAACGAAACTGACCAGCCGGACCACTCGCTGCAGCAGTGTCTCAGGACCGAACGGAAGCCAGGCTTTCGGGCGTCCCATGCGGCGGCTTTGGCCTCCGCACAGGACGATTCCCGCGACGCTGATCATGCGAACGTCAGTTGGGCTGTGCGGAGGCGCGATTCGGCTTCGGCCATCAGCGCATCTTCGGCCTGTTCATCGGCCGCTTCGTACGTGACGGAAAACCGTAGGAACGAGCCAGCATCATCCCAGGGCACGGTAACGATCGAGTGCTGCGTGATCAGGTATTGGCTGGCGGCCTCGGCCGAATCAAACGTCAGTCCGCCGGCGGCCGTCTTCGGCGAGGCGGCGTAGAGGAAGTAGGTGCCGCCCGGCATTTTCGCCTGAAAACCGCAGCGGTTGAGCATCGCGACCAGCTTTTCAAGCCGCCGTTTGTACTTGGCCCGCGTTTGGCCGGGAATCGCGGCATCATCCAACGCGGCGGCGGCCGACTTTTGGATCGCCATGAACTGCCCCGAATCGCAGTTGTCTTTCACGTCGGCAAATGCTTGGACGAGCCGCTCGTGGCCGCACACCCAACCGATCCGCCACCCGATCATATCGAAGCCCTTGGAGAGCGAATGGACTTCGACGCCCACGTCCCGAGCACCGGGCACCGCGAGGAAACTGGTTGGCTCGGTTTCGTACGTCAACAGCGAATGGGCGGCGTCTTGGACGACGACGACGCGGTTCGCTTTCGCCCAGGCGATCACGTGTTCGTAGAACGATCGCGGGGCGACTTTGCCGGTGGGGCTGTTGGGATAATTCAGCACCAGCAGCTTGACGCGTGCCAGGATGTCAGCGGGAATCGCCGCTAGGTCCGGCAGGAAATCGTTTTGGGCCAGCAGTGGCAGCCGATAGACGGTGCCGCCGTAATAACGAGTGTGGGTGCCGGCGACCGGATAGCCCGGCACGGTCATCAGCGTCACATCACCCGGATTAATAAAACAAGCGGGCAACATCGATAACGCGGTTTTGGAACCGATGCAATGGTTGATCTCGCGGACCGGATCGAGTTCCACGCCGAATTGGCGTTTCATGAACCGGGCGACCGCCTCTTTGAACGCCGCGATCCCGTTGTCGGCGTAGCCGCGATTTTCGGGGCGGTTGATTTCGTCCGCCATCCGTTGGCGGACCGGCAACGGGGCCATCGCGTCATTCTCGCCGATTCCAAAATCCACGAGCGGCCGTTGGGGAAAGTCGGCCAGCGCCTTCCGCTTCGCGCGTTTGATCTTTTCGAACTTATAGATCTCGGTGCCTTTCCCGTAATTCGCGCCTCCAATGCGTTCGGCGAAAAGCTGCTGGAAATAGGGGTCGCTCATGGTTCGACTGGTTCTCGGGGGAAAGAGACTCGCGGCGATACGCGCGCGGGCGGCGCGCGGACTGCGCGATGGGATTGTGGGGAGGTTAGCCCAGCCCGCACCTCCCGGCAAGCCCGCAGTTATCCGGTCGATTCCACATTGGCTTGACCCGCGCCACTTGTTCCCAACGGTCCCCCTGCCGATAATTTTTTCGGTCCCGGATCGATTTTTCGCCCAAGCCCCTGGAGCCGCGCCGATGAACCACCGACTCCAACGCTCCTTCTCGCCAGTGATCTCAGGTTGTCCGCGAACGCTTGTGGTCGCGCTGGCGATTGCGGTGGTGGCCGCCGTTGCGGTCCCCCCTGCAACGGCGGCCGACCAGGACGCTCCGTTGCGGCATTTCGAGTCGAAAGTGCGGCCACTCTTGTTGCAACGCTGCGGCGAGTGCCACGGCCCCGAGAAGCAGGAGGGCGGTTTCCGCGTCGATTCGCCCGCCGCTCTGCGGCGCGGCGGAAGTTCCGGTTCGACCATCGTGTCTGGCAGTCCGGAAAAGAGCTTGCTGGTAAGCGCCATTGCCTACAAAGACGAGGCCGTACAAATGCCGCCGAGCGGCAAGTTGCCCGCGGCGGAGATCGCGGTCATGGTGGAATGGATTCGCGCGGGGGCCGCCTTGCCGGAAGAGGCTGGGGCGCCTCTCCCGCAAAAGTCGGTGGGCGATGAACAATTGGTGGAAGGCCGCCGCTTTTGGGCCTTCCAGCCGCCTGTTTCCCGACCGTTGCCATCTGTCCGCGATTCGGCTTGGACCCGCACCGCGATTGATCGGTTCATTTTGGAAAAACTGGATTCGGAGCGGATCGCGCCAGCGGCCGATGCCGATTCGGCCACCTGGTTTCGGCGAGCCGCGTTTGATCTGACGGGGCTGCCGCCCGATCCCGACGCGGTCCAGGCCCTGCTGGCCGACACGGCTCCCGATGCCCGCGCCCGTGTTCTGGATCGCTTGCTGGCTTCGCCCCGGTATGGCGAACGCTACGCCCGCCATTGGCTCGACATCGCCCGCTA
>JBJTOW010000299.1:0-2555 GCA_046074805.1 Planctomycetota bacterium
AACACCGAACCGTTCAATCGTGGACACGACGACGCCAGCGTTCAACACGGCACGCTGCTGGTCGATGGATTGACGTTCGACGGTATTCGCTCAGGCGGGATGCCGTTGATCCAGATTTCCGACGACAACGCGACGGGCGCGGCGGTGTCGCATTTCCGCGGCGTGAAGCTGGCGAATTGGAACGATAACAGCCGCCAGAAGGCGGTGGTCAATCTCGGTGGCGGCCCGCGTCCCCAACCGAAGACGGACAAGGGCGTTCCGATCTACTTGCACGATTGGTTTGGCCCTGGCCGCCATGCGATGGTCGTAAGCATTCGTTCACCCGAGTACAAGGCCAACCCCGGACGTTTCCGCGCCGAACCACCGCTCACCGGCGATGAATCGCGGGTGGCGGAAGTCGCCGATGTTCCGTTCCCTTCACCCGTGGCTCCGGTCGACGACCTGCCGCCCGCAACCGTGATCACGCACGTCTCGCGGCACAATGGCAGTATCACGGTCGTGGGAACGTGTTCGGACAATGGCGAGATACGGCGAGTTGTCGTGAACGGCCGCGAAGCGGAACGGTTGTCGCCGAATTTCGCCACATGGCGAGTGGTTCTCGCGGCCGACGAAACAACTGAAGTGGTCGCTAGTGCCGAAGACGCGGCCGGAAACAAGGAGCAACTCGCGCATCGCCGGGCGATCGGACCTTGAGCCTCGGCCGAACCGCTCTATAGTGCGGTCGAAGTTGGTGTGCGACGAGTGGAAGTGAACGGCCGGCGCGTGCTGGCCGTCCACTCGGGCGGACGGCGACTTCGTTGACGGGAGCGAGTCGATGGACGCGTTGGATTTGGCTGGTTGGGCGCTGCGGTGGGTTCATATCCTGACTGCGATCACACTAATGGGCGGCGCGATCTTTCAGCGGTTCGCCCTTATGCCCGCCGCCGCTGAATTGGACGACGCCGCCCATGAACGGCTCAAAGCGGCCGTGCGGGGCCATTGGTCGAAGATGGTGATGATGTCGGCTGGCGGCCTACTGTTGTCCGGGTTGGTGAATGTCGGCATTCTGATCGCCAACTACACGTTGGCCAAACCGTACCACATGATCTTCGGCATCAAGTTCCTGCTGGCGCTGGTGGTGCTATACATCGCGAGCCTCTTGGCAGGCCGCAGCGCCGCCGCCGAACGGGCCCGCCAGAACGCTCGAAACTTGTTGACCGTCAACCTTGTCTTGGCCACAATCGTAGTTTGCTTGGGCGGCTACCTGCGGATCATCGACCGCACGCCCAAGGGAGCGGCACCGGCGGTCTCTGCCGCCCCTTCAGCCCGGTAGCAAGACCTCGCGAAAATCGGGATCGGTGTTTGGAGCGGCATGGATAAAAAAGACAAAAAACGGCTCGACGTTATCAATCAACGCCTGCAAAAACTGCGACTGCAGCTATCTGGCGCCAAGAAACAGAACGACGAGCCGGGCGAAGTGGTGCGACTGGAGAAGGAGATCGGCGAATTGGAAGCCGAGTCGAAGAAAATTCGGGAGTCGTAGTATGTCAACGCGCCACGGTTGGACGCGGTCCCTGCTCGGCTTTTTCCGAACGCTTCGGCGACAACCGCGACGGTCGCGTCATCTGGGTTTCATGCCCGCAACTCGCGGTTCTCAACGAGTCGCGGTGGCGTGGTTCGCTTTCGCCACGCTCGGCTTGACTCAAGTCCCGCCAACACTTGGTCAAACCAATCCACCGGCTGCCGCCGCATCACCGGCCCCGGCCGCTTCCGCGCCAAACGGCGCGCCCGTCGGCGCGTCCAACGGCGCAATCGTCGACTTCCACCGCCAGATCCGTCCGCTTCTGGCCGCCAAGTGCTGGGGCTGTCACGGGGCGGAAGAGCGGGAGAGCGGCTTGCGGCTAGACCAGCGTGCCAGCCTCATCGCGGGCGGCGATTCCGGCGAGCCGGCCATTGTGCCCGGCAAGTCGGCCGACAGTTATTTGATCCACTTGGTGCAAGGACGCGAGGCGGGCAAATGGATGCCGCCCGAAGAGAAAGAGCGACTGACGAAAGCCGAAATCGCGTTGCTATCCGCCTGGATCGACCAAGGCGCTCCCTGGCCGTCAATGCCTGGCCAACCGACGGATCCCGTCACCAAGAATCCGAACACGAACAGCGACAGCGATGCCGGCGACCAGCCGCCTTCCGAACACTGGGCGTTTCAACCGGTGCGGCGAGCACCCACGCCGGCGCTCGCCAACCGCTGGGGTATGAATGGCATCGATGCGTACGTGGGACGAACGCTCCACGACCGCGGCATCGCGTCCAACCCGCCCGCATCCCGCCACGACCTGATCCGACGAATCTATTTCGACATGCTCGGACTGCCCCCGTCGCCGGACGATGTCGAGCGGTTCGTCGCGGACGATTCGCCGTCCGCCATCGCTGACCTGATCGAGCGCGTTCTAGCTAGCCCGCACTACGGCGAGCGTTGGGCGCGGCATTGGCTTGACCTCGTGCGGTTCGCCGACACCAACGGATTCGAAACGAACCGCGAACGGCCGAACGCTTGGCCGTTCCGCGACTATGTTGTC
>JBJTOW010000300.1:0-5975 GCA_046074805.1 Planctomycetota bacterium
TTCCAAAAAAACGGCCGATTTGCGCCCCAAAAAGCGGCGCAACGCGGGAAATTGCCCCATTGTCCCGCCGCCCGGTCGCCACGAGCGGCAGTCAACCACGGAAGACGCGGGCTTTTACAACGCGATGATCGGACCGAATCCGAGCTGCTACCGCCATCCACCCGCCGATAGCCACTCGGCCGCCCGCTGCGGCCATTCGCCCAGTCCTGGGCCTTCCACACGCAGGCCGTATCCGTGGCCGCCACTGGGAAAGACATGCAGTTCGGCGGGGACTTTGGCGTTTTTCAGAGCCAAATAATAGAAGATCGCCGATTCCACTCGAACCGAATCGTCCTGGGTCTGCATCAAGAATGCGGGAGGCGTCTTGGGGTCGACGGGCAGGTCGGGGGCGAGGCGTTCGCCGGCCGCGTCGCGAACGGTCAGGTAGGCTGGGTAGATAAGTAGGGAAAAATCAGGGCGGCAGCTGGTCTCGTCGGCGGCGTCCACCGCTGCGTATTCGCGTTTGGCGAACCGGGTGCTGGCGAGCGCCGCGACGTGGCCGCCGGCCGAGAAGCCCATGATTCCGATGCGGTCCGCGCGCAGGCCAAACTCGGCGGACCGTTGCCGCAGCACACTGATGGCACGTTGCGCGTCTTCGAGCGGCGGGATGTGCTTGGGGCGGTCTTTGCGGGGCGGCACTCGATACTTGAGCAGCGCGCCGGTGATTCCAAGCGAATTGAGCCAAGCGATCGCCTCGGTGCCCTCTTTATCGACGACGACGTAGTTGTAGCCGCCACCGGGACAGACGATGACGACGGTCCCGTTCGGTTTCACATCGCGGGGCGGGAAGATCGACAGTGTCGGCTCCGAGATACTGGTGATGCGCGTCGCCTTGCGTTCCTCTTTCCGCACTACTTCGCTCTCCGGCTCACTGGGGCCCGTTTCGCCGGGCGCGCGTCCTGGCCACAGGCGGACAACGGTGGGCGGGGCAAGACGGGCAGCCGCTTGCTCGGGAGTCGTAGGCTTCGCGGCCGCAGGCGCCGAACCGGTGAGTTCGCGCCAGAGGAACGTGTAGGCGAGCGACCACATGTAGGCCGTTTGGGGATTGTCCGCCGCGCCTCCGTGGCCACCCTCGATGTTTTCGTAATAGGCGACGCGATGGCCCTGTTCTCGCATGCGAGCCACCATCTTGCGGGCGTGGGCCGGATGGACCCGGTCGTCCCGAGTCGAGGTGGTGAATAGCACGGGCGGATATTTGCCGGCCGCGTCGACGTTGTGGTACGGCGAGAACGTGCGCAGGAACTCCCACTCGACGGGCGATTCCGGATCGCCGTATTCCGCGACCCAACTGGCACCGGCGAGCAAGCGGTGGTAGCGACGCATGTCGAGCAGCGGGACTTGGCAGACGATCGCGCCGAAGCGTTCGGGGTAGAGCGTCAGCATATTGCCCATCAGCAACCCGCCGTTGCTGCCGCCGATGGCGCCGAGCTTTTTCGCCGACGTCACGCCGCGTTTCACCATGTCTTCCGCGACCGCCGCGAAATCCTCGTACGCGCGGTGCCGGTTGGCTTTGAGCGCAGCTTGATGCCAGCGTGGACCGAACTCCCCGCCGCCGCGGATATTCGCCACCGCGTAGACGCCTCCCCGCTCCAACCAGCCAGCTCCGACAAGCGGTTGGTAACCCGGGAGCATCGGAATCTCGAAGCCGCCGTAGCCATACAAGATGGCCGGGTGGGAACCGTCGGCCACAAGATCCGCGCGGGCGATCTCGAAATAGGGAACTCGGGTGCCGTCTTTCGACACCGCCTCGCGTTGGCTGACGCGAAGTCCCTTCGACGCGAAGAACGAGGGATTCGATTTCAGGGTTTCCGCGGGCCCCTCGCCCGCCACGCCGTAGCGCAAAGTGGTCGGAGTCAGATAATCCGAGACGGTGAGGAAATAGGCGTCCGAATGGTCGGGATCGACAGCGGAAACACTCAGCGTTCCCAATTCCGGCGCGCCCGGCAGAGGCACTCGCGACCAGCGGCCGTCGCGAAGCGTTACGACGTAAACACGGCTGCGGACATTATCCAGTTCATTGACGATGAAGTGATTACGGGTGGGACTAACGCCGGCAAGCGACTTGCGTTCCGAAGGCTCGAATAGCGAATCGAACTGGCGTTTACCCGCGAGGAAGTCGTCGAGCCGCGTGATCAGCTGGGCGCCGGCCGGATAGGTTCGGCCACCGACCGTCCAGTCGCTCCGCAGTTCGATCAACAGCCATTCGCGGTGCGCAAACGCGTTGGCATCGTCGGGTTTGTCGATCTTGGCCCACTGGCCATCGCGGCGGATATAAAGCTCGTTCGTCCAAAAAGTCAGCCCCCGATAAATGTAGTCGCGCTCGAACCCTTCCGTCAGATCGCGGCTGCCGCTGACGCTGACGTCGGCCGCTTTGCCTTCGAAGACGGTGGGAGCTTCGGCGAGCGGCTGGCCGCGTTCCCACTGTTTGACAACGCGTGGATAGCCGGAATCGGTGAGCGAACCGGGGCCGAAGTCGGTGGCGACGAAGAGGCTGTCCGGACCCCGCCACGACACGCGGCTCTTGGCTTCGGGCAATTGAAAGCCGCCTTCGACAAACCGCTTGGCGACAACGTCGTATTCGCGAACGACGGTGGCGTCGGCGCCGCCATGGGAGAGCGAGACGAGCGCCCGGTCGCAGGCCGGTTCGAGGAACGACACGCCTTTCCAAACCCAGTTTTCCTTCTCGGCGGCGGCGAGCGCATCGAGGTCGATGATCGTTTCCCATCGCGGCTCGGGTTGGCGATAATCCTCCAGGGTCGTGCGTCGCCAAAGTCCGCGTTTGTTCTTCGCGTCGCGCCAGAAGTTGTAGTAGTGGGCCCCATGCTTGGCGATCATCGGGATCCGCGCCGTGGAATTGAGGATTTCCAGGAAGCGGTTTCGAAGCGGTTCAAAGCCTGGATCGGCGGTCAGTGGCCCAGTGCTTTCCGCATTGCGGTCCTTGACCCAAGACAGTTGCTTGTCGCCGCCCACATCTTCCAACCATTGATGCGGGTCGGCTGGTTCGGCCGCCATGGCCACCGGCTCAATACCGGCCGATTCTATTCCCGCCGACATCGCCATCGCCGCCATTCCCGCCATGCCGCCCGCCATGAGGCACCATCCCCTGATGAGTCGCTCGAAGTTATCCATGGGCTACCGATCCTTTGACTTTGTGAGGCTGAGCTTAGCGCTTTCCGCGCAGGTGTTTGTCGAGAAAGTCGTAGGCGACTTGGCGTACATCGGGCGGAAAGTCGTGGCCGCAATTGGGGTAGTTGGCTTGCAAGTTGTCCGGTTTGCCAAACAACGAGTAAACCGGCTGAGCGGCCGCGATTGTGTCGCGAACGCCCGAGACTTCGAAGTTGCCATCACCCACCGGTGAGCTGGCTAGGAATGGCCGTGGCGCGAAGGCGGCGACAATTTCCGGGAAGTCGAAAGGCACTTGGTCGGGGTTGTTGCCGTGGACCTGCGCGATTCGCGGCATGTAGCGGTTGCTGGTCCAACCGGCGAGTTTTCCGCTGTAATACTTGTGGAACCGCGTGAAGCCGCAGTTGGAGACGAGCGCTTTGATACGCGGTTCGAAGGCGGCGGTGAACATCGTGTTGTGGCCGCCCAGCGAATGACCGATGCAACCGATCCGCTCACCGTCGACCTCAGCCAGCGACTGGAGCAGGTCGATCGCGCGCATGTTGTCCCAAATCGCCTTCATCGAACCGCTCGCGTAACCGAAACTGGCGTCACTGAAGTCGAACTTGTGCTCGCCAAACGATGGGTAGTCCGGGGCCAATGTGACGAACCCGCGTTCCGCCAGATGCAAGGCGTAATGCAGATTCGGACTGCCGCCTATTCCCGCCGGTTCCTGCTTGCCGATCGCGGTCGTTTGGTGCAGGCAGAGCACAGCGGCTCGTTTTCCATCGGCCAGCTTTCCTGGTTGGTCGCCGGCTGGCAAGAACAGATACGCTCGAACCCGATCGCGCGGTTCTGTGTGGTATTCAATCAAGCGGCGAGTGAGTGTGCCGACGGCCGTTTCCTCAAGCACCTTGATGTCGAGCGGCACGCGTTTGACATCCCCGGGCAGCGGTCCCATCACCGACTGCATGGCGGCGAGCACGTGGCGGCGGCGTTGTTCCCAATCGGCGACGGTCTTAATCGGCCGCGATACCCCAGCGTCATCGATCACCATTGCCAGTTCTTGATGATTCGGATAACGCGGCTCGGCGGCGCCGACGCGGGCGATGTTCAACAACATGGCGGCGAAACAGAGCGGCAAGGACAGCACGGCGAGCACGACGATCAATGAACGCATGAGCGGAACTCCGGGCCAGTCTCGGGTTCGATACGCCCCATCTTTTAACCCCGGGACTGCTCGGCCGAAACTAGGGCACCGCCCCGGCGCCACGCCGGCGATCCGAAATCCGTCAACCCGTCGCGCGGTCACCGCGAGCCACTTCGTCGCTATGATGTGGCCGAACTTGCCTTCGATGTGGAGGCAAGCCACCCCGATGGAAACCTCCGTGTCGAAACTCGCCATGTTGAAAACCTCTCTGTGGACGATATCCATAGCCGTGCTGATGTCGGTTTGGGGCGGAGCGAAGCGGGGACAGGCCGTCGAGTTTCCGACTTTGTACGGAGCGGCGCGGGAGGATGCGCGGCGGATTTCCAGTGGTTCGCTCGCGGTGCCGCTAAGCGACCGGGAGTGGCGGGAATCGGTGGAACGGCGGCGCGAGCAATGGCGTGAAATGCTCGGACTGTCGCCGTTACCCCCACGCGGGCCGTTGTCGGCGACCGTCACTGGCACGCTCGATCGTGGCGACTACGTCGTGGAGAAAGTCCACCTGCAATGCCTTCCCGGCGCGTATGTGGTCGGCAATCTCTATCGGCCCGCGAAGCCGGTGGGCAAACTGCCGGCGGTGCTGTATCTGTGCGGCCACACCAAGGGAAAAGTCGCGTCGGGATACCAAGCGCATCCGCGGTGGTTCGGCCAGCATGGATACGTCGCCCTCGTTTTGGACCCAATTCAACTGGGCGAGTCCCAAGGGTTCCATCATGGCACTCACCGCGATGAACGGTGGGATTGGCCAAGTCGTGGCTACACGCCCGCGGGCGCCGAAGTGTGGAACGCCATGCGGGCTTTGGATTATCTGGAATCGCGGCCCGATGTCGATCGCGAACGGCTGGGAGTGACTGGATTGAGCGGTGGTGGCGTCATCTCGTGGTGCCTGGGCGCGGCGGACGAGCGGGTCAAGGCGGTCGTTCCCGTTTGCCAATCTGGCAGTATCGAGCAGGTGGTCTTTGACCGCTCGACGGATGGCCATTGCGACTGCGCGTTCTGGATCAATTATCACCGCTGGTGTTGGCCCGATATCGGCGCGTTGATCGCGCCTCGCGCGATGTTGATCGCGGCTGGTTCCGAAGACGTTTTGTGGCGACCCAGCGGTTATCGCGATGTCGCTCAGCGGATTCGTCGACAGTACGCCGCTTTGAAGGTGGCCGACCGCTTCGACATCGTCGAGGATTTGTCGCCGCACGGTTACACGACGAAACTTCGCCGCGCGATCTTCACGTTCTTCAACACGCACTTGAAGGGCGACGCGACGCCCGTGACGGATGATATTACCGACTTCACCGAGCCCGAAGAGAATCTATTGGTGTTTGGCGGACGGTTGCCGTCGGACGACGCGATGCGGAACATCGACAAACTGTTGGTGCGGCGCGCGGACCGGCCGGAACCCGGCGACGAAGCCGCTTGGCGACGGCATCAACAGCAGGCGTTGGCGGCGTTGCGCGCGACGACATTCCGGCGCACCGAGTCCAATCGGCCGCCGCGCACCCGCGACTTTCGCGCGGATGGCGGCGATGCTTCGTCGACCTACGGTTCTTATGTTTTCGAATCGCCAGACGGACTAACGCTCGCGGTGAAAACCCGACGGCCGATCGCCGGTCCACGCAGTCTGCCGACG
>JBJTOW010000301.1:0-2941 GCA_046074805.1 Planctomycetota bacterium
GCCCGACTTGGCTACCGAGGAAGTGCTCGACTGCCAACTGGTAGGCGTCAAGCAGCATGAGGGGATCGAGCTGACCCTGAGTCCCGTCGAGCACCTGCTGCTACTCAAAGGCGGCGGCGGCCTGCCTCCTGCGGCGCAGCGGTTGGCGGTTATGGCCGAGAAGCTCAAGGATCAAGCTGCCGCGTTTCTCATCGAGCGAGTGGTCCGCAGCATGGCGCTGGAGCGTCGCAATGAGTTACTCGCTACGCTACCCGAACGCGAGCAATTCATTCAGCGCGGGTTCAACTTCCAAGAGACCGAGCTGGCGACGGCGCGGGTCAAGCAGTCGGAAAAGGCTCGCAGCGGCAACGCCGCCGCCACCAAAGCGCTCAAGGAGATCAAGGAACAACAGCGCTCGCTCGCCGAGCGGCGAGCCACGGCGCTGGCGACGATTCGCCGCGAGCCGGAGTTGATCGCCGCTGGCAATCTCACCTTTTTCGCCCACGCGTTGATCGTCCCTTCGACGAACGCCGATGACCTGGCCCGCCACGATGCCGAAGTCGAGCGGATCGCAATGGAGTTCGTGCGCGCGTATGAAGAAGCCGAAGGGGCCGTCGTCAAGGACGTTCACACGCCCGACCTCGCCCGCGCCGCCGGCCTGACCGACAATCCCGGCTTCGACTTGCTAGCGATCTATCCGACAGGCGACGCCCGAGGCCGGCGGGCCATCGAGGTCAAAGGACGAGCGGGGACCGGCGACGTGGAGGTTACGTCCAACGAATTGGCCCGAGCCGCCAACCTCCGCGACGTGTATTGGCTGTACGTGGCCTACCAATGTGCGACGCCCACGCCGCGTTTAGTTCGAGTCCAAGACCCCTTTGGCTCTTTGCTGGCAAAGGCGAAGGGTAGTTGGCTAATCAGTCCCATGCAGATCACACAAGCCGCTGTGGAGGACATGCCATGAGCCAAGAGCATCGATTCTGCGCGGAAATCTATGCGAGGCTGTTCTCATTAATCGATCGATCGAAACGCGTCGTGGTCAACCCCGACGGTAACGCGAAATTGCCAGACCACTCCGATCACGGCACGCCGCCTGATATGTGCTTCACGCTATGCGGCCTAAACCAGGAACTTCGCGTTGAAGCCAAGATCATAAAGAACAAGCGAGACGTTTCGTTACAACCATCACAGCGCAATTGGTGCCTAGATACCGCAGCGACATGTGTTCCTCACCTCTGGATCGAAGCCGACCGTGAGCTCGGACAATGTTGGCTGTTTACACACGACGTTATTGCAGCACGAATTCGCAACAAAGTCAGCCAATCGACGCCGCTAAATCTATGGCCCAACATCGAACCGCCGTCAGGATGTAGTCTTGACGGGCTCGCGCTAAAGATTGTGGCATGGGCTACAGACAGTTTTTCCAATTCGCAGGATGCATCATGACAGATTTTCCCCGACTCATCGAACACGCCTTTCCTCTCAAGGAAGTTTCGCTGGACTCTGTGCGCGAGAAGTACGGCCCCCGTGGACATATCTCGGGCTTCCACCTGTGGCCAGCGCGGCGGCCGTTGGCAGCTTCCCGAGCTGTGCTGATCGCCACGTTGTTGCCCGACCCCGGCGACGCGGAGAATCGCAAGGAACTATGCGAGAAGATAGCCGGGAAGGCGATCAAGAAGATCGAGCGCAAGAAGATGCCCAACGGGCAGATTGTGGATCGGGTCAATGAAGAAACTGAAGGTGGCATTCTGCAGTGGAAGAGAGAAACTGATAACGCTGATGTGGTCCATTGGTTTCGGCAAGAGGTTCGCAAGGCCAATGGAGGTGATCCATTGACGGTCGTGGACCCGTTCGCGGGAGGAGGTGCAATCCCATTTGAAGCCATGCGATTGGGCTGCGAAGCTACAGCTGTGGACATCAACCCCGTCGCCTGGTTCATCCTGAAATGCACGCTGGAGTACCCGCAGAAACTCGCCGGTCAGACGCGGGCGCTGCCGGAGTTCATCCTCCACAACGAGGCCTTCATGGCCGAGTTTTTCGCGAAGGCCAAGGGGTACAGCAAACGCGAGTCGAAGGCGGCGGTGAAGTGGTTGCACGAGCTGTTGAAGAAGAAGGTGAAATGGAACCAGAAGCCCGAGCAAGCGAGTTTCCAGTTTCAGCAAGGTGGCGACGACAATGCCAATGAACTGCAGGCGGACCTGGCCTGGCACGTTCGCGCTTGGGGGCAGTGGGTGCTCGACCGCGTGCGGCGGGATCTGGCTCACCACTACCCGACCTATTCCGATTTCGAACCGCTGGTCAAAGACAAGGTCGCCTATGAGCTTCAGTCGATGCGGCTGATCCCGCTGAGGGAGGACGGCACGGCGGACATCGAGTCTCTAAATGCCGACTTCACGCAGAATTACCTGGACGACAAGCGGAATCCGCGATGGGTCGCGAAGCCAACAGTCGCCCATCTATGGGCGAGATCCCCGTGCGGTGAACGAGTTGGCCGAGTTGACGTACCAGCGGCTTCAGGAACTTGTCACTGCGGCTTTGCGCAGGTTTCCAGTACTACAAAGAGTTGTCACCGCGGACGATGTTGTGCACGGACACTTACTGAAACGGCTTCAATCCGCGCTGGTTGAGGTTCGTCCGGAAACGGCTCAGCATCTGTTCCGTCTTGCCGGTATGCACATCCGCTACGAACTCTTGAGTCTGATCCGCCGTCGTCAGCAAGAACGGCGAGTCACGAGTCTGCAGGCCATCACCGACCGTGAAGGTCGCGCCCACGACCCCGTCGACACCCGACCTGACGCAGCGGCCAGGCTGGCAAACTGGGAATGCTTCAATGAGAAGGTCGACCAACTTCCCGAGGAACTGCGCGCTGTCGTCGATCTACTATACTTTCAACGGATGAGCCAGCGAGATGCCGCAATGCTCCTCGGCGTAACAGACCGGACGATCCGGAATCGCTTGCAAG
>JBJTOW010000302.1:0-6389 GCA_046074805.1 Planctomycetota bacterium
GGCGCGGAATGTGCCGCAGATTCGAGACGCGATGATTCCGCCAGCGCGGACGACCCGAAAAGTTTTAGGGTCGCCGCCGGCTTAAGCTGGCCCCGAAGTCCCGAAGCAGCTATCCGTCTCGACGTTTCACGGGTAGGGAATTGCTTCGCGAGTTGGCATTTCGGCGATGGGCGACGCGAGGACGGAGCCATGCGTTCAGACGCCATCGTGATGATCGGACTTGCTTCGGTTTGCGGTATGGCCGCTTCGGTGGTATTGAGCCACTGGGTCGATGGGCCCAACGCCGACGCCCCGGCACCCACTCGGACCGAACGCATTTACATTGCTCACTTGGATATCGCGGCTGGCCAACCGCTGCGTCCAGACGCCTTGCGGCTGGAAGCATGGGATGTCGATCGCGTTCCTCAGGGCGCCGTGACTCGCCTGGATGATATCTCGGGCAAAATCTCGCGGGGCGCAATTCGCCGCGGCTTCCCGATCCAGGAAATTCTGCTCACTGACGCTACGCACCTCGTCAATGCGGTCGCCTCGACGCCCGTTGTGGCAGCCGCCACACCGTCAGCCAATGCCGAACCTGCCTCGGCGCCGAATTCCACCGCAGAAACTCCTCCGTTACCCGAACCGACAACTGTGGCTGCCTCGACGCCAGTGCCAGAGCCGATGCCTGTGCCCGAGCCGACGCCTGTGCCAGAGCCGATGCCTGTGCCAGAGCCGATGCCTGTGCCCGAGCCCACGCCTGTGCCCGAGCCCACGCCTGTGCCAACAACAACGGCTGAATCGACACCAGCGTCCAAGTCAACATCCGAAACAGCGCCAACAACTCCGACTGAGCCAACACCAGCGTCTCAGCCGTCACTTGCGACCAATCCAAAGCCAGTCACGGAGCCAACGACTCCTGCTGAGCCGACGCCAGTGGCGACGCCGGCTCCGCTAGCCCGGACAACGCAATTGCCCGAGCCAATGCCACTTCCGGCCCCAACCACTTTGCCTGAGACGACGCCGGTCGATGAGCCGTCCGCTTCCGGACTTGCCCAAGTGCCTGAAGCGGTGGTGGAACCAAGGCAGTCCGCAGTGCCCGCTGACCGGCTGACGCCACGCGGGGCTAACGAAGAAATGATTGAATCGCCTGTGTCTATATCGGCACCGACCGAGCGTTACCCACGACCTGCCAACGCTCGGGCCGCGGCGACCATCAGTGACGATGGGTGGGTCCGAATCCGAAAGACGGCGGACCACGAATCGGATCGCGATGCCTCTTGCCATGGCAAAGGCGAGTCCACACCGCCGAAAGGCCCCCAAACCCAGCCAACGCCGCCTGTCGCGAGTCGGCCGGGCGCCGACCGCCAAAGATCGGCGGTCGGTCGTCACTAGTTCATAACGGGAATGACGCACCACTGGCGTCAACCGTCAGGAGATCCTGAATCTAGCATCCAACGTTAGATGTAGTAGTTGATGAGATTCTCGAGCATCTCCTGGCGCCCGCTTTCATTCGCGGCCGCCTCGCCTTTCGCCAAAATGTATGCTTCGAGCGTGCGGAAGTTGGCCTTGCCCGACTCGACCTCGGCGCCGATTCCACGATCCCAACTGCCGTAACGCTGCTTGACGAATTTCGCGAGGTCGCCGTCGGCGCGAATCGCGGCGGCGATCTTCAAACCGCGGGCGAAAGCATCCATTCCGCCGATATGGGCATGGAAAAGATCGATCGGCTCGAAGCTTTCCCGACGGACTTTCGCGTCGAAGTTGACACCGCCAGGGGCCAATCCGCCGTACTTGAGTAGGATCAGCATGACCTCGGTGGTCAGGTAGAGGTTCGTTGGGAATTGGTCGGTGTCCCACCCCAGCAACAAGTCGCCGGTATTGGCGTCGATCGAGCCAAGCATTCCTTGCATTCCGGCGTAGTCAAGCTCGTGCATCATGGTGTGGCCGGCGAGCGTGGCGTGGTTCGTTTCAATGTTCAATTTGAAACGTTCGGTCAACCCGTACGCGCGCAGGAAGTTAATGCAGGCGGCCGCATCGGAGTCATATTGATGCTTGGTCGGCTCCTTCGGCTTCGGTTCGATCAGGAAGGTGCCATGGAAACCGATCTCTTTGGCGTAGTCGACCGCCAAGTGGAAAAACCGCCCTAAGTGGTCCAATTCCCGTTTCATGTCGGTGTTGAACAGATTCTGGTAGCCTTCTCGGCCTCCCCAGAACACGTAATTCTCACCGCCTAAGTCCTTGGTGACTTCCAGGCATTTCTTGACCTGCGCTGTGGCGTAGGCGAAGACATCGGCAT
This sequence comes from Planctomycetota bacterium, assembly GCA_046074805.1. Classification (GTDB taxonomy): domain Bacteria; phylum Planctomycetota; class Planctomycetia; order Pirellulales; family Pirellulaceae; genus CAIXSC01. The sequence goes on from JBJTOW010000302.1 coordinate 2,276, forward strand.
TACAGGTCGTAGCGGCGCCGTGCATGTAACGGGGGTTCGAAAACAGGTTTGCCGTGCCCCACAACAGCTTGATGCCGGTGCGCTGTTGTTCTTCCTTGAGCACTTTCACGACGTCGTCGAAATTGCGGTTCGACTCGGCCAGCGTACGCCCCTCGGGGGCCACATCGCGGTCATGGAAGGCGTAGAACGGCGCTTGCAGCTTTTCCATGAACTCGAACGCCGCTCGGACTCGCCGCTGAGCGTTCTCCACGGAATCGCTATGGTCGTCCCAAGGACGGTGCATCGTGCCGGCACCGAATGGATCGCTGCCGGTTCCGCGAAACGTGTGCCAGTAGACAACGCTGAACCGCAAATGGTCACGCATCGTCTTACCCTCGACCACCTCGTCGGGGGTGTACCAGCGGAACGCCAAAGGGTTCCGTGTCTTGGGACCTTCGTACTGAATCTTGGAAACTTCCGGAAATGCGGCCATGGACAATCCCTGCCTGATGTGAGCGATGCGACGCGGCGACAGCGACAGCGGACCACCTAGTGGGGTCCTTGTAGGCGACGCATCGTGCCAAATTCCTCGCCAACCGACAACCGGGCGACAGAACACGATCCGTGCCCATAATACATGGGGCCGCCCTCTTCCACGCCAGGGGAGGCACTCCGAACCGCGAAGGTCCACGTTCTTAGCCTGAAAAACGCGGGGAAGAACTGGCAGTCCGATTTACCCCGAACACCCAGATTGGCAAGAGCACTACGCGACGTTGCGCTCTCGCAGCACGCGTTCGCGACGAGCTATTTGCCAATCGGCGTCCACCATCAGATTCACAAGTTCGCGGAAGCTTGTCTTCGGGACCCAGCCAAGCTTTTCACGGGCTTTCGTGGCATCGCCGAGCAGTAACTCGACTTCGCTTGGCCGCAGGTATCTCGGGTCTTGCTCAACGTACTGCCGCCAAGGCAACTCGACGCGTTGAAACGCCAGTTCGAGAAACTCCTCGACCGAATGGGTCTCGCCCGTGGCGATCACATAATCATCCGGTTCGTTCTGCTGCAGCATCAGCCACATCGCTTCCACATAATCCTTCGAGTATCCCCAATCGCGTTTGGCGTCCAAATTGCCCAGGTAGAGCTTGTTTTGAAGCCCCTCGCGAATGCGAGTGGCGGCTCGCGTGATCTTTCGCGTCACGAACGTCTCGCCCCGCCGTGGCGACTCGTGGTTAAACAAAATGCCGCTACAGGCGAACAGGCCGTAGGCTTCCCGGTAATTCATCACCTGGTAATGGCTATACACCTTCGCGCAGGCGTATGGACTGCGGGGATGGAACGGCGTCGACTCGCGTTGCGGGGTCTCGGCGACGAGGCCGTACATTTCGCTGGATGACGCCTGATAGACGCGAACCGTTTTCTGCCTGTTGAGTTGCCGCGCGGCCTCCAAAACCCGCAGGGTGCCGAGCGCGCCGACATCCACGGTGTAGAGCGGTTGATCGAACGACACGCGGACGTGGCTTTGAGCGCCCAGGTTGTAGATTTCGTCCGGTTCGATGGTGAGGATCAGGTTCGTCAGGCTCGAACCGTCGCTCAGATCGCCGTAGTGCAGGAACAGCCGCCGCCGCGGATCGTGGGGATCCGGATATAAGTGATCGATCCGCTCGGTGTTGAACTGGCTCGCCCGCCGAACCAGTCCATGCACTTCATAGCCTTTTTCGAGCAGCAGTTCGGCCAAATATGATCCGTCTTGGCCTGTGATTCCGGTGATGAATGCGCGACGCGGAGTTCCTTGGGCGGTTTTGTTCATAACGCTCCCTCGTTAGCTGTTGATTCATCGCGCACGGCGGGCGAATCATACGGCCACCGCTGCGGACGGCATCCTTGCCGACGTCTCCGAAAGCCATTGCTTTCCCGGCGCGTGTTTGACCATAAATTGGGCAAACACGGCAAGAGCAGATTTTGCCCGCGTTCGACACGTCCACACGACATCGCCAGTCCGCTCCCCTAGCACTCCGCGGGACCCGCTAGAAACAACGTATGCCTACCACCGCTGAATCCACAGACTTCTCCGCCCCACCCCGATCGCCATGGCGGATCGCCGTCGCCGAATTGGCCCAGGAGACCGATTCGTTTTCCCCGTTGCGGGCCGGACTGGGGGAATTCGCCAGCTACGGTTTGTATCGCGGGCCAGAGATCCTGGAACGTATGCGTGGAGCCGGTCCGATTGGCGGATTGCTTGAGGTGGCCGCCGAGTCACCCTGGCCCATCGAGTTCGTGCCGATCCTGCGCGCGTGGGCAGGCGCCGGTGGCGCGATCGAAGACTCAACCTACCGACAGCTTCGCGAGGAATTGCTCGCTGGCCTCCGCGCCGCGGGACCGCTCGACGCTGTGTTTCTCGCCTTGCACGGAGCGGCGGCCGCCGAATCCGTCGACGACATCGAAGGCGATCTGCTGTCCGCGGTGAGGTCGATCGTGGGCGACCGCGTTCCACTTGCCGTTCCGCTCGACCACCATGCCAACATCACCGAGCGGATGACCGCCAACGCCGATTGGCTCGTGGGCCACGAAACCCAGCCGCACGACACGGTCGCCACCGGCCGAAAGACCGCGCGATTGCTCTTCCGTCATCTTGCCGGAACTGTTCGCCCGACACGCGCTTGGCGAAAAATTCCGCTGATCACTCCCCAGGACCAATTCTTGACGCAAGCCGGTCCGATGAAGACCTGGTTCGATCAAGCTCGCGAGTTCGAGCGCGATCCGCGAGTCCTCGATGTGTCCCCCTACCCGATGCAGCCATGGCTCGATGTGCCCGAAGGTGGCTGGGCCATCGTCGTCCATACCGACCAAGATCTCGAACTGGCGAACGACGTCGCGCAGCGGATGGCGGACTTGGCTTGGGAGTTGCGAGACGCGTTCTGGCGTTCCGAAAGACTCGCGATCGCCGACGCGGTTCGGACCGCGCACGCCACCGATCTAGGACTTGTGATCCTCTCCGACACTGGCGATTCGGTGTACGGCGGAGCTCCTGGCGACAATGTCGAGCTGCTCAAGGAACTGCTGCGGCAAAACGGACCGGGCATCGCGTTGGTGCCGGTCGTCGATCCCCAGGCGGTCGCCGTTGCCCGCGCGGCCGGCGTCGCCGCGACAATCACCCTGGAGATCGGCGGCAAAAACGACACGAAGTTTAGTTCCCCGGTCCGCGTCACGGCCCGCGTCGCCGCGCTCTCGCAGGGCGTAACGCTCGACATCGCCGACCGTGGCGTGTGCGACATCGGTCCCACGGCGCTGTTGGAATGCGGCTCGGTGCGAATCGTTCTGATGGCGGAGAGGAGCTTCGCCGTCAACCATCCATCGCTTTACTGGCATCTGGGGATTGATCCGGCCGACGCGCGGATGGTCGTGGTGAAGACGGCGAGCAACTTCCAATTCTTCGCCCGCTGGCGCCGAGCCCTCATTCGGGTCGACACGCCGGGGACCACGCAGTCAAACCTCGCGGCGTTCGAATGGAGGAAACTACCGCGTCCCACGTATCCATTACAGCCCGTGACGTAATCCGTTGGCTGCCGCGTCGAGCTTCTCGATCCAAGCCTGAACTTGAAGACCGTCGAAGTATGTCGCGCCAGCGGGGACTGGCTCCTCGCGGCGGACAACGCGGCAAAAGCAACGGAGCTCTTCCGCCATCATTCCCGTCGCGCTGCCAGAGCCGACGCGGATTTCGAGCGCCATCGGCCAAGACGCCCGAGCATCCCAGAGTTGCATCGGTCTCGGATTCGGTTCGATCCGCGCCGCCCAACCGTCGCCGAAAACTTCCATGCGGTCGAATCCGCGCGGTGGCATGCCGCTGGGCGTCAAATACGACGCCTTAAACGAGGCCACGGTGCCGTGCGGCCAAACGAGCTGCGCTAGAGCCGCATCGATAGCGCCATCGGCGGTTCGATGGTATTGGGCGCTGAATCCAATGGGCTCAACGGATCCTGTCAGCGACTGCGCCATGTAAAGGTCGTGGACCATGGCGGCGACGAGCGGGTTTTCACCGGGAAATTGGCGGACGATCGTCGCGGGACGATGTCGAACGCAGTCGATCAACGAGAGCGGCCCACGCCGCGCGGCTTCAACTCGCAGTTCCTGGAACTCGCTG
>JBJTOW010000303.1:0-3075 GCA_046074805.1 Planctomycetota bacterium
TAGCAACAACAACACGACGACACGCACGTTCCGCGTCACGATCACTCCGGACACGGTCAATGGCGGACCATTCCTCAATGATGTCCCGGCGATTCGCACCACTTCCGGGACTCCAGCCGTGTTCACACTCGGTTCGCAGGATGTCGAAGGCAATGCGGTGATTTACACGGCGACGAAGGGGGACAGCCTCCAGTCGACGGTGTCCGTGAACGCCGCGACAGGCCAAGTGACCGCGACTCCACCGGCCGGATTTGTTGGAAACATGCTCGTCCGAGTCGGCGTGCAGGCCGCGACCGGCCAACCCAACGACACGGGCGACAAGACCGATTCGCAACTTGTGACGATCGCCGTTGCGCCCGCCGCGCCGACCGGCCTGGACTTGCCCACGGTTTCCGACCTGGGGTCGAGCAGCACGGACAACATCACCAGCGCGACTTCGATGTCGATTCAAGTCAGCGGTGTCACGCGCGGCGCGACCGTGGCGTTGTTCAACGGAGCTACGAAGCTGGGTGAGGCGACGGCTTCAGGCACCACGGTTTCGATTCCGCTCACGAATGTCGCGCCGGGAACGTATTCGCTGACCGCGAAGCAGACGGTCAGCGGCGCGACGAGCGATGCGTCGCCCGCCTTGCAAGTGGTGATCGATTCCACCGCGCCGACCATTAGTTCGCTGGCGGTGGTGACGGGGCGAGTCGGCCAAGCTTACAGCTATAACGTTGCGAGCCCCGAGGAAGGCACGACCGGATTCCGATACGAATTGGTCACGCCACCCTCGGGTATGGTGATTGACGCCGCCACCGGCGTCATCGCTTGGACACCATCGGCGACTCAAGGGGGGAACATTTCTTTCGGCGTGAAGGCGTTTGACACGGCGGGCAACGCCGCCTCGCAGAATGTCACTGTCGCGATTACCGAGGCGGCACTCGTCTCGCTGCGATTAGCGGTGACAGACGCCAATGGCACTCCGATCGATTCGGTGCGGATCGGCGAAGCTTTCCAACTCCGAGGGTTCGCCACGGACGTCCGTCCCGACGCTCAAGGCGTCTACGCCGTCTATCAGGACGTTACGTATGACGGCGCTCGAGCTAGCGTGACCGGTCCGATCACTTTCATCACTCCATATACCGTCGCGAAGTCGGGGGCGACGACCACCTCGGGCCTGATCGATGAAATTGGGGCCGCATCGGCACAACTGTCAGGCGGCTCCGACGAGGTGGCGTTGTTTAGCTTGCCGATGAAGGCTGACCTCAACGGCCCAGTGACCTTCCGTTCCGACCCGGCGGATTCAGGAACGGCGACAGACATCCTTGTGTTCGGCCTGAACACTCCGGTGCCGACGGGCCAGATCGATTATGGCAGCGTAACGTTGAACGTGACGTCGTCGATCACGGTGCAAAACGACACGTTCAACGTCAACGAAGACAGTCCAGCGACGACGCTCAATGTGCTCGCCAACGACTCGTTGCCCACCGGTTCCACTCAAACGATCACGATCACCAGCGTTGGCACTCCCAGCCAAGCGGGCAGCGTCACGATTGCGGCGGATGGACGTAGTTTGAGCTACACGCCCGCGCCGAACTTCTTCGGGGCCGATGTGTTCACGTACGAAGTCTCGGTGGGCACGGAATCCGAGCGGGGAACCGTGACCGTGACCGTGCAACCGGTGAACGATCCGCCAACGGCGGTGAGCGACAACGCGGTCGCCGCGCAAAACAGCAACAACAACATCATCGACGTTCTGGCGAACGACATCATTTTGCCGGACCAAGGCGAGACACTCCGCATCACGGCGGTTGGAACTCCACTCAACGGCGTGGCGACCATCGGCCCGAACGGCACGCATATTTCTTACGCGCCGACGGGTGGTTTCGCGGGCGTCGATCGCTTCACCTACACCATCTCGGATGGAAATGGCGGCACGGACACGACGACGATCACGGTAAGCGTGAACAGCGCCAACGACGCTCCAACCGCTTACGATGATGTCGCGACCGTCGCGGAGGACAGCGATGCGACGGAAATCGATGTGATAGGGAATGACTTCCGCGGGGCGGCTGAAGGACAGCCGCTCTCGGTGACGCTGGTCGATTTGGGCGACAAGGGCGGCACCACTTCGATCAATACCCAAGGCACCAAAATCCTTTACAAGCCGGCCGCTAACTTCTTCGGCACCGAGACATTTGTCTACACGATCACGGACAGCCTGAAGACGGCTAAAGCGACGGTCACGGTGACGGTCACGGGAACGAACGACGCTCCGACCGCCGTCGACGATACGCTGTTCACCGGCCGCAACGTCACCGCCGCGCCCCTACAGGTTCTCGCGAACGACTTGATCACGCCGGACGCGGACGAAATCCTAGTCGTCTCCGCTGTCACGCAGCCGACGAACGGCACCGTCGCTATCGCCGCCGATGGTCGATCGGTGCTCTTCACGCCGAACAACGGCTACTTGGGCCCTGATTCATTCACCTATACGGTCCGCGATCCGGGTGGTTTGACCGACACGGCGACGGTCAACGTGACCGTTCGCGACTACGCCCCGAGCTCGCTCAAGGGAATGTCGTTTGTCGACATCAACGGCGACGGTGTAAAGCAGGACAATGAATCGCCACTGGCCAACGTCAAGGTGGAATTGTCGGGCACCGACATCAACAACCAAGCGTTGACGCGGACCGCCACCACGGACTCAACGGGCCAATATCAGTTCACCGATTTGCCGCCGGGAAATTACAATGTCCGCCAGTTCCAACCAGCGACGTTAGTCGAAGGCGTGTCGCTCGCAGGTTCAGCCGGTGGCACTGCTACCGTCAACCAAATCGCCATCAACCTAGCGGAAAACACGCAGGCGGTTGGCTACAACTTCGCGGACCGGTTGGCGCCCCGGCAGTTCACGCTGCACGATTTCCTCGCCAAGCCAACCGTGTCGTACTTCACGGCGGCTGTCGATGCGGTTGGCGCGGCGCTATGGCAACTCCCCGGTCAAAACTGGGTCGGCTATTCCCAGATCTCGCTCCGTAACGCCACTTCGCCAGCCAACTCGTTGGAAATCCGAGTTACTCCGACAGGTGGAAC
>JBJTOW010000304.1:0-5742 GCA_046074805.1 Planctomycetota bacterium
GGCCGTCGACATCACCGCCAACTCGGTGGCGATCACCGTCGCCGACGGATCGTTTGGCGCGACTAATACCACAGCCGGCAACGCTATCCAGACTAATGTCGCGGATTTGTCAATCACGTCGACGAGCGCGGGCGGAAATCAGTTTATTCTCGAATCGACCGGGCTGTCGGAAATCTCCCTGAACGCGGGCGCCAATTCCATCCAATTCGCGACTGCCGCAAGTGGCAGCGTGCTGAGCACCGACGGACTTGTCGATATCGTCGCCACGACTGCGACGATCACTCTTGCCAGCGGTTCGTTTGGCGCTAGCAGTACCACAGCGGGCAATGCGATCCAAACGAATGTCACCAATCTGAGCGTGACGACAAGTGGCGGCAACGGCAGCCAGTTCATTCGCGAATCAAGTGGATTGGACGAAATCCTGTTTGACGCGGGTAGCGGCTCGGTCAGCTTGGCCACCGAAAGTAGCGGCGATATTCTCAGCGCGGATTCAGCCGTCGACATCATCGCGGCTACGGCGACATTTACGGTGGCCAGCGGCGCGTTTGGAACGACAAGCACCGCGGCCGGCAGCGCAATCGAGACGAATGTCACGAATCTGAACGTGACCACGAGCGGCGGCAACGGCAATCAATTCATCCGGGAAACGGATGGTCTAGCGGATTTGAATCTCGCTGCCGGCAACGGATCGATCACGCTGGAAACGATCGGAATCGGGGATGTTCGAAGTGCGGATACAGCGGTCGACATCGCCGCTTCCACGGCGACGATTACCGTGTTCAGCGGCGCCTTTGGCACTACCAACACGGCCGCTGGAAATGCCATCGAGACGAATGTCTCCGTACTCACGGTCACTTCAACCGCCACGGGTGGCGATCAGTTCATTCGCGAGCTCAACGGCTTGACCGAGTTGTCATTGAACGCAGGCAGCAATGCCATCGAGCTCGCCACGGCCAATTCCGGCGATTTGCTTAGTGGCGATGGCACGGTCGACATTGTGGCGACGACCGCGACGATCACCGTCGCCAGCGGTTCATTCGGCTCGACGAGCACGACAGCCGGCAACGCGATCCAAACGAATGTCACGAACCTGAGCGTGAACACGAGCGGCGGCGGAGGCAACCAGTTCGTACTCGAGGCCGACGGACTGGACGAAATCCTGTTCAACGCCGGTGCGGGCAACGTTACCGTGACGAATGGAAGCGGAAGCATTCTGAGCAGCGATGCGGCAGTCGATGTTATCGCCGTCAATGCGACCATTACGGTGACGAGCGGCGCGTTTGGGACTTTGAGCACCACAGCCGGCAGAGCGATCCAGACCACGGTCTCGAACCTTACAGTCACCACAAGCGGCGGTACCCCCAACCAATTCATTCTGGAGTCGGATGGGCTTTCCGAGCTGAATTTGAACGCGGGCGCAGGGACGATCTCGCTTCAGTCCACGACGGGCAGCGTTCTGAGTAGCGACATCGGCGTGGATATCGTGGCCAGTACGGCGCGAATTACGGTAACGAGCGGCGCCTTTGGAGCGACGAGTACCGCGGCTGGAGCAGCGATTGAAACGAATGTCTCCGATCTGACCGTCACGAGCAGCGGCAATCAATTCATTCGCGAACTGGATGGATTAGCCGAGTTGAACCTGACGGCAAGTGGGAATTCGATCCAATTGGCGACCGTGGGAGCCGGAAGCATTCTCAGCCCGGACACCGACGCGGACATTACCGCGATGTCGGCGACCATCACCGTCGCGAACGGCTCGTTCGGCAGCACAAGCACCTCGGTGGGACAAGCCATTCAGACGAGCGTCGCCAGTTTGTCCGTCACGTCGACCGGTACCGGCGGCGATCAGTTCATTCGCGAACTGGATGGACTGACGGAACTGGATCTCAATGCGGGTACAAACAATGTGCAGTTCGTCACGGCTTCCACCGGCAACGTGCTGAGCGCCGATCTCGGCGTCGACATCGTCGCCGCAACCGCTTCGATCACCGTTACCAACGGCAGCTTTGGCTCGACAAACACCAACGCCGGAAACGCGATCGAAACGAATATCGAGAATCTGACCGTCGCGACTAGCAGTGGAAACGGCAACCAATTCATCCGCGAGTCGAATGGGCTGAGCGAATTCCTGCTCGACGCGGGCACGGCCAATGTGAGTCTAGCGACAGTCGGCAACGGGGATGTCCTGAGCGGCGACTCGGCGACCGATATCACAGCGGCCGTCGTATCGATCACCGTAGCCAACGGCGCGTTCGGTTCAACCAGCACCACGTCTGGAAACGCGATCGAAACCAGCGTCTCGGATCTGTCGGTCAACACGAGCGGCGGCAATGGCAATCAATTTATCCGCGAAGCGAGCAGCTTAGCGGAACTGAACTTGAACGCTGGAACAGGTGGGATTCAGTTGCTGTTGGCGTCGGGGAACTTGCTGAGCGATGATGTCGGGGTGGACGTGACGGGTGGAACGGTCGCCATCACCATCACCAATGGCACGTTCGGCGACACGGACACAGCGGCTGGTAACGCGATTGAAACGAGCGTTGACGACTTGTCGGTCACGACCAGTGGCGGCAATCGCAATCAATTCATTCGCGAATCGAACGGTTTGACGCGATTCGCCTTGAATGCGGGCACGGGGGACGTGCAATTGCTGGGCGTTGCCGGAAACTTGCTGGACGATGACGCGAATGTCGACGTGACGGCCACTGCGTTCGCGGCGAGCACTTTGGCGGGTTCGCTGGGACAAGCCAGCAGCTTGATCAACGCGAGCATCATCAACTTCGAGGCGTCGGTGACCGCTTCGCCAGCTTCGGGTGGCGGCGTGTTCTTAAGCGACGCGAGCGCTATGACGATTGGCGGAGCGTTAACCGGGATGACCGGTGTTTCCGCGACCGGATCGATGGACATTCGCAGCTTTGGCACATTAAGCGTCAATGAGAACGTGTCGGCGGGCGGCGCTGTGACGCTGCAGGCGAGGGAGACCGGGGCGACGGCGACCGGCGACATCTTGGCGATTTCCAGCGGTATTTCCGTGTCGGCTACAGGCGGCTCGGTCACGCTTAATGCGGGTGACGCCGTGCAAGCCGCGGCATCCACGACGATTACGGCTTCCACGACCATCGTTGTGAACATCGACAACGGCGCTGGAGCTCTCGGCGCCGACGACGATGCGGCGGCGGGCGGCGTCGTGGACTTCGACACCCCGGCCACCACGCCATCCACCGATCCCGTGTTTGTGGCTCCAAGTGGAATGACAGTGAATGGCGGCGTGGACGACGACCGGTTCGACCTGAAGCCTCAGGCTGGAGCTGTGATTACGGTCAACGGCGCGCCGCCAAGCTACCCAACGGTTCCGGGTGATACGTTGAATTTCGATTTGGCGGACGTGGCCAACGGCAAGGCGATCTTGACCCTGGGTGATGAACCAGGGGCCGGTTTCTATAGCTTCCTCGCTCCGGAAACCGAGAAGATCGTGCAGTATCGCAGCATCGAGACGGTCAATACGCCGATCGCGGACTTCAAGTACCACTTGGTGCTAGACATGAAGTACTCGGGGTTCGAAGACGGCAGCGATGACGAAATCCTTGCCCAGCGGACCGCGACCGACTTTAGGCTGGACCTCAACGGCGCCTTTTTCTACACGGGCAATCACAACTCGATATTGTCGTTCACGATTATCGGATCGAGCGACGACGACTACCTGGAAATCCTTGAGACGGCGAATGGCTTACCGCAATTCACAGCGGCCGCGCCCGTGATCGACAACTCGGCGATTGGCGGTGGCAAGTCGGACGGTTCGCAACTTCTTCCCGCCGCCAAGGAGATGCTCGACCTGCAGGGCCTGACACCGTCGTCCGAATCGGGTTGGTCCGCCAATGACGCGACGATCCACTTCGATGGCGGTGATGACGCGTCGGATAACGACGAGATCGAGATGACGCTTGCAGATCAGCATCTTGTCTTCACCGTCGGCTCCGCGGCTCTCGGAAATCTCATTGTGCGCACCTACGACTTGTTGGACGGTACGACGACGGCACCCGTGGACGGTTTGGTGTCGTTCGCGCATCTGGGAACGCAACAGACTTTGCTCTGGAACGGCGGTGGCGGCGCGATACTGCTCGAAGCTTTCTCGACGCCGGATACGACGACTCTCACGTTCAAGGACACTGGGACGGCCACTGACGGCTACAATCGAGTGGAGGGCGATGGCGGCTTTATCAACCAGACGTTTAGCGGCTTTGAATGGGCCTACGTGCTCGGTGGCAATGGCGCCGAAAAGATCACGCTGGAAAGCGCGGATGCGGCCGACGTGGATGGTATCAGCGGGCCAGGCCAAGCCTTGGTCTCGATCACCTTGGACGGGGACAACATTCCAAGTGTCGGCGAGGCCTTGCTCGTATCGCCCCAGTCGGATGGAACCATTGGCGATGACCTTTCCGCCGATATTCTAACTGTGGAAAGCGTGCCAGCCACGATCACCGCTACGCTGCTCGGCGGCGCCGGCAATGATGAATTCAGGATTTACTTCGACAACAACACTGAGTCGCCCAGTGACGACACGACATCGTTGATTCTGGGGCAAGTATGGGTGTCGCCCCAAGGACTCGACGACCTGGGCGACGGCAGCGACGAGACCGGCGGAACCGACACGCTTCGCATCCGCGACTTCGGCGATAGTTCGGCCGACACCGTATCGGTTTTGACTCGGACCGCGACAGTAACGCGAGTGGAAGACGGCGAGATCGTCGAGGGGTCCGCGACAGTCACCGACATCGATAGCCTGTTCGATTCCGGCACAGGTGTGGACATTAGCTTCTCGCTGATCGAGGTGCTGGTGCTGGATCTCGGCACTGCGGGCGATACGGTGAATATCAACTTCGGCGGCCTGAGCGACGAGCTTGATTCGGCCACTATCTCGGGCAATGCCGGGGCAGACGTGTTCAACGTGCTGACCAACACGGCTTCCAGCAAGGCGACAGCGACAATCTTGAACGGCAATGCGGGCGACGATCGGTTCGTGTTTAGCAATGGAGCGGTGCTCCTTGGAGCCGCGAGCCGTCTGGATGGTGGCACCGGCAACGACACGCTCGATTTCGCCGCCTATCAATCGAGTCGCAATATTTATCTAACGAACATCGGACCGACCGATGGCTACCAGGGTTATGAGAGTGGTTGGACGACGGGCGCGGCGTTCCGAAACCTGGACGCGCTGGTTGGAACGGGCCAGACGGCCGATTTCCTCTACGGTCCGAACCGGAACACGACATGGGGATTGACCGGCGCCAATGCGGGCAAGGTGACAGATGGAGTCGCCGTAACGCTCGATCCGATTTGCATCTGTGGCGACACGACGCCGACGGGTCCGAGCTTGATCTACGACTTGGATTTCACGGCGATCGAAAACTTGCGTGGCGGATCGCTGCAAGACTGGTTTGATGTGGCGATGACATTCTCGCTATCCGGTTCGTTGGGCGGTGGTGGCCAGAGCGGCACCGGGGATTCGCTCGACTACCGGGATTGGACGACCGCTGTCGCGGTTGACTTGACGGCGGGAACGGCGACGGCGATCGCGGGCGGATTGGCGGCGTCCGTGGTGGAAACCGATATGGCGAGCAGCGTGGAGAATGTATGGGGCGGTTCCGTTGCGGATACGCTTGTGGGTGATTCCGCCGCGAACTTGCTTTATGGCTTCGCTGGCGCGGACACGCTCAATGGCAAGGCTGGCATCGACACTGTGGACGG
>JBJTOW010000305.1:0-2534 GCA_046074805.1 Planctomycetota bacterium
TCACGCAAAGCTCGCGGCCGGCGAGGGGGACTATCGCGGAGCGAACCCGGAGGACCCGGACGAATACCGCGCGGAGAATGTGTTCTGGGTGCCCAAGGAAGCTCGCTGGACGCACCTGCAAGGCAAGGCGAAGCTGCCGACGGTTGGCAAACTGGTGGACGACGCGATGGTCGCCATCGAACGCGACAACCCGCGTCTGAAGGGCGTCTTGCCGAAAGACTATGCCCGGCCGGCGCTCGACAAACACCGCCTGGGGGAACTCATCGATCTAATCGGCACGATCGGCTTGGGGGACAAGGAGAATCGCGCTAAGGACATCCTGGGGCGCGTCTACGAGTACTTCCTCACGCAGTTCGCCAGCGCCGAAGGGAAGAACGGCGGTCAGTTTTACACGCCGCAGTGCGTGGTCCGCGTGCTGGTGGAAATGCTCGCGCCGTACAAGGGGCGAATCTACGACCCGTGTTGCGGCAGCGGCGGCATGTTCGTGCAGTCGGAAAAGTTCGTCGAGGCGCACGGCGGCAAGCTCGGTGACATCGCGATCTACGGGCAGGAGAGCAACCCGACGACGCGCCGGCTGGCTGTGATGAACCTGGCGCTGCGGGGCATCGAAGCCGATTTCGGCCCCGAGCACGCCGACACGTTCCGCCGCGACCTGCACGCCGATTTGCGAGCCGACTACGTGCTCGCCAACCCGCCGTTCAACGACAGCGACTGGTTCCGCAAGGACGACGACGTACGCTGGACCCACGGCGTCCCGCCCAAGGGGAACGCGAATTTCGCGTGGGTGCAACACTTTATTCACCACTTGGCCCCGACTGGCATGGCCGGCTTCGTGCTCGCCAACGGCAGCATGTCGTCGAACCAATCAGGCGAGGGTGACATCCGCCGCACGATCGTCGAGGCCGACTTGGTCGATTGCATGGTCGCCATGCCGGGCCAGCTTTTCTACAGCACGCAGATCCCGGTTTGTCTGTGGTTTCTCGCGAAAAAGAAGAACGACGGTAAACGCCGCGACCGCCGCAAACAGACGCTGTTCATCGACGCCCGAAAGCTGGGGACGCTCGTCGATCGCGTCCACCGCGAGCTTACCGACGCCGACGTGGGAAAAATCGCCGGCACGTACCACGCCTGGCGCGGCGACAAGGGAGCGAAGGGAAAATACGTGGACGTCCCCGGCTTTTGCAAATCCGCCATGAGCGATGAAATCGCCGCTCACGGCCACGTCCTCACCCCCGGCCGCTACGTCGGCGCGGAGGAAGTCGAGGACGACGGCGAACCGTTCGACGAAAAGATGCCCCGCCTGGTTGCCGAGCTATACGCGCAGTTCGCGGAGTCCGCGAAGCTCGAAAAAGCCATTAAGGCGAACTTGAAGGGGTTGGGCTTCGTCCCCGAGTAACGCACCATGTCGCCTGAGGAACTCCAACATCTGATCGCGGCCGGCGAGAACTTGGCCGTCGAGTTCAAGGGGGAAGAGCGCGCGCCGTTGTCGGATCGCGAGCTCGTCGAGACGGTGGTTTGTCTGGCCAATCGGGTCGGCGAGGAAGCGGGTTGGTTGATCGTCGGGGTGGAAGACGACGGGCGGATCACCGGGACGCGCCCGCGCCACGAGCATGGCCAGTCGTCGGCCTACGTCCGTCAACGCGGCTTCGAACCGCTCCAGCAGGAGCAGATGATTCTGCAGTACGTGGAAAAGCACGACCGAATCACCCGGAAGGAGGCGGCGGAACTGTGTCGGATAAGTCTTCCCCAGGCCTACCGGCTGTTGGATCAACTGGCGGAATCGGGGAAACTAGCGCGAGAAGGGACACGAGGCCGAAGCGTGGCCTACGTGAAAGGCTCGCCATGAAACGCTGAAACGCACGCGTGCTTTTACAAACGCACGCGCGCTATTGGAAACGCACGCCCCGCCGACAACCGACCGTAACGCATTACTTCACCAAGACTTGGACTCGTTTGTGGAAATGGATCGGCAAGAGCACTTCGACGATAGCCAGGAGGCTCGCTCGGTAGCGTCACGCTTTCGTATCGATTGGCATCGACGACCAGACCCAGGTATTGGCACGTGTGGCCGGCGCGAGCCGACTGACTTGGCCCCTTCGTCGGCTGGCGGGATCACCCGTTTGGCCGCGAAACTCGACCGCCGCCACGAATCCGTGTTCCTCGTCGAGCGGAAGCCCGGTACACCAGTCGATCGCGTCCACCGCGAATGGACCGACGCCGACGTCCCCGGCTTCTGCAAATTCGCCACGACCGACGAGGTCCTCACCCACCGTCACGTCCTCACACCAGGCCGCTACGTCGGCGCGGAGGAAGTCGAAGACGACGGCGAACCGTTCGAGAAAAAGATGCCCCGTCTGATCGCCGAGCTTTACTCGCAATTTACGGAGTCGGCGAGGTTGGAAAAGGCGATCAAGGCAAACTTGAAGGGGTTGGGATATGGCGCATGATTGGAAAGTGACTCGATTGGGTCAACACGTTGATCTTGAAACGGGTGAAGCATTCAAGAGCGAGGGCTTCACCGACTCCGGCATTCG